>NZVF01000009.1 GCA_002698165.1 Planktomarina sp.
ACTGAGCGTTATATTGATCGTAAAATCCCTTTGTATGAGCTGCTTGATGATAAGACATTAGAACTAATTGAATATAACGCTGAGACGGTTCTTGAAGAAATTGGCGTCAATTTTGTTGACAGTCCAATCGCATTAAAGCGTTGGCGTTCTGCAGGAGCATTGATCGAAGGTGAACGAGTAAGAATTCCGCGTGGATTAGCCAAAGAATTGTGTAAGACTGCTCCATCAAAATTTACACAACATGCTCGTAATCCTGATAGAAATGTCGAAATTGGGGGAAAAACATTAGTTACGGCGCCAGTTTATGGGCCCCCCTTTGTGCGCGACAGGCAGGGTGGTCGACGTTATGCGACTATTTCTGATTTTCAAAAATTTGTTAAACTTGGCTATATGTCGAAATATTTGCACCATTCTGGTGGAACAGTATGTGAACCCACTGATGTACCGGTGAATAAGCGTCATTTAGATATGCTTTTTGCGCATATGGTTTACAGCGATAAACCATTTATGGGCTCAGTCACAGAGCCAAGCCGTGCACAAGATTCAGTCGACATGTGTGAGATACTTTTTGGAAAAGAATTTGTTCAAAACAACACAGTGATGACATCTCTTATTAATATTAACAGTCCTTTGACTTTTGATAGTATCATGATGGGCGCTTTGGAGGTTTTTGCGGCAAATAATCAGGCTAGCATAATCTCTCCGTTTATTGTTGGTGGTGCAATGGCTCCCGTCTCAGTAGTTGGGACTTTGACACAAGTACTTGCTGAGGTTTTGGCTGGTATAGCTTATAGCCAAATTATAAAACCAGGAGCTCCAGTAATTTTTGGAACTTTTGTTACTTCGATTGACATGAACTCTGGTGCTCCAACTTTTGGTACGCCTGAAGCCAGTCAAATTTTATATGGGGCAGGGCAATTGGCACGAAGAATGGGTTTACCATTTCGTTCCGGCGGCGGCTTGTGTGGTTCAAAACTTCCAGATTCTCAAGCGGCATACGAATCCGCCAATACTTTAAATGCTGCTTTGATGGGAGGTGTAAATTTTATGTTACACTCTTGTGGTTGGTTAGAGGGCGGTCTCGTTGCATCATTTGAGAAATTTGTAATGGATGCGGATCAGTTGGGAACATTGCATAAAATGAGTTTAGGCGTTTTATCTGATGATAATGGGCAAGCTATGAATGCCATACAAGAGGTTGGTCCGAGTGGCCATTATCTTGGCTGTGAACATACGCAAGATAACTTTAAAAGTGCTTTCTGGCGCTCTGACTTGTTTGACTATAAACCTTTTGAGACTTGGCATGAAGAAGGTGCTCGTGATACTTATGCATTGGCAGAAGAGCGTGTAGAACGGCAATTAGCTACCTATCAACAACCTTACCTAGATCCAGCAATATTAGCTTCTTTAGAAGAATATGTATCTGATAAAAAAGCTAATATGCCCGACGCTTTTGTGTGAAAGTAGTTTGTTTAGATTAACAACCCACTTGATAGCTAAATTTACTTATAAGCAGACCTAGTTTAACATAACTCCAGCAAGATGGTTTGGCATATTTATTCTATTGTTGGGGTGGTTGTTGGTACGTTTTATGCTATTTCGATTAGGTAGGAGTAATAAATGCGTGATTTAAAAATACCTCATCAGCGGCATCCCGAAAAAGCGGGCCGTCCCGATAATCCACAGCCGAAGAAACCTGCGTGGATTAGGGTGAAAGCACCCACTGGAAATGGTTACAAGGCTACGCAGAAAATAATGCGTGAGAATAAACTTGTAACGGTGTGTGAAGAAGCTGGTTGCCCAAATGTTGGTGAGTGCTGGAATCAGGGTCACGCCACTATGATGATTATGGGTGAGATTTGTACCCGAGCATGCACCTTTTGTAATATTGCTACTGGTAAGCCTCCAGAAGGCCTTGATGTTTTTGAACCAGGCCGAGTGGCAGATGCAGTAAAAAAATTAAATCTGAAGCATGTAGTCATAACTTCTGTTGACCGCGATGATATTAAGGATGGGGGCGCCGCTCATTTTGCTCAAACAATTCGTGCAGTTCGAAAGCGTTCCCCAGAAACTACGATTGAAATTTTAACTCCTGATTTTTTGCGGTGCGACTTTTCTGTGTTGGAGTTAATAGTCGAGGCAAAGCCAGATGTTTTTAATCATAATTTAGAGACTGTGCCTGCATTATACACAGAGGTCCGACCGGGAGCGCGATATTTTCACTCTTTACGTNTATTACAGCGGGTNAAAGANNTAGATCCTANAATGTTCACAAAATCNGGTATNATGGTNGGGTTNGGTGAAGACCGTAATGCNGTGCANCAGGTTATGGATGATATGAGNGTAGCTGANATTGATTTTATAACAATTGGTCAATATNTACAGCCAACTTTNAAACATCACAGGGTAGATANGTTTATAACTCCAGCTGANTTTTTAGCTTACGAAAAAGCTGCTAAAGGAAAAGGTTTTTTGATGGTTTCAGCTACTCCACTAACCAGGAGCTCCTACCATGCTGGTGATGATTTTTCAAAGCTCAAAAAGGCTCGTTTGAACAATCGNGAATTGGCATAGAATAGCAGAAAACTTCAGTGTCATAAGAATTTAAATTTAGTTAAAAAATTACAAATTTTTTTGATTAAAGGCAAAATACTAAAGCTCTTTATGTAAAACGAACTTTGCCTATAAAGGGTAAATTACGGTCACGTTGGGCATAATCGATCCCGTACCCGACAACAAATTCGTCTGGAATTTCAAAGCCTAAAAAATCTGTCTTNATTTCAACCTCTCGACGGGATGGTTTGTCCAGAAGAGCGATTGTCCGCATACGAGCTGGCTGCCGGCGTTTAAGGTGTTGTGTAACATTTTTCATTGTGTGGCCGGTATCCACTATGTCTTCNACAATCAGAACATCGCGCTCTTCTATGGTACCTCTGAGGTCTTTCAAAACGCGGACCTCTCGTGAACTCTCCATTGAGTCNCCATAGCTACTAACTTCAAGAAAATCGACTTCTATTGGTAAATTTATTTCTCGTACCAAATCAGCAATAAAGACAAATGATCCACGTANCAGACCNATTACGACNAGTTTATCTGTGCCNGAAAATTCAATTTCNATTTCTTTAGCTANTTCTTCTATCCTAGCCGCNATTGATTTGGCTGAAATNATGCTGTCAATTACNTATGATTTATCTGACATAATGCCCTCTTGAAATTTCTTNATCATTCTACGACATCTACAACGAAGAGTCAGNGGAAAAAATAATGCCAGTACATAAAGAAAATNGAGTTGTCGTTTACAGTGCAAANCAAATGTATGATTTAGTCTCGGATNTAGAGTCNTACCCAGAGTTTTTACCNTGGTGTGCAGCGGCTCGCATCAACTCTGTGATTTCAGANAGTCCAAAAGAGGTTATATCTGCTGACTTGGTTATATCATTTAAAGTTTTTAGAGAGCGCTTTTGTAGTGAAGTAAAATTAAATAAAAACGAATTATCGATTCAAACTAAATATNTAGATGGTCCTTTTAAATATATGAATTCTACTTGGAATTTTAACGATTGTCCTGAGGGTTGCATTGTTAATTTCTTCGTCGATTTTGAATTCAAGAACAAAATTTTACAAAGTATTATAGGGATAGTCTTTAATGAGGCCATGCAGCGTGTTGTGCGGGCATTCGAAAAACGGGCTAAAGAGCTTTATTCATAACTGAAGGTATGGAGAGATTATTACGTTTTAATTTATGACGTCCCAAGATGTGTGATCATATGAGCGTTCACTCGAGATGCCTTGTGAAGAAGAGTGTAATTATCCCAAAATGAATGTATTAACACTTTCTTGCTGAGGTATGATTGAAATTTGATAAAGAAAGATGCTATTTGTTTGATTAATACGCTGTTTTTAAATGCTTTAATAACGTTTTAAGCGCATGCTCTGTGGCTGCACTGCGGACATTTTTGCGNCCAATTGGACCAAATTCGATGGTCTCACTTTCAGANTCATTATTCCAGCAAAAACCGAAAGCAACTTGACCCTCTGGTTTGAATTCTGATCCACCNGGACCCGCAATTCCACTAATGGCTAACGCTATATCAGCTTTTGCGATTTTTTTTGCTCCAATAGCCATCTCTATAGCTACTTGTTCAGAAACCGCTCCNTATGCTTGGATTGATTTTTTAGACACTGCNAGCGTTTGTATTTTAGCTAAATTAGAGTAAACAACAAATCCACGGTCAAAAATCTTGGANCTCCCTGGTGTNTCAGTCAGNGCCGCACAAACTAGGCCGCCAGTGCAGCTTTCTGCGCAAGTAATTTTNACGTTAGCTCGACAAGCTAAGGTAATGATATCATTNGTTAGATCCATTTTAGTAATATAAATGTTAAATAAATAATAGCAGCAGTCATGGCGCCTGCGATCAAGTCATCGAGCATTACACTGATTGGGGTGTTTTTCCGATCAGCCCAGCCAATAAGCCCTGGCTTGGTAATNTCTAAAACGCGAAAGATTATTAAAGCCATAAACCATAAGGNATAGGATGAGCCGGAGTTTAGAGGTAATAGTGCCAGAGGGAGCACCGCAATCCATTGACCAACAACTTCATCTATTACAATTTCAGATGGATCGTGGATNCTTTTATTTAATGTCTGTTTCGCTACTGCAATCCAGCCAATAAAAAAACCAAATAAAATTGCTATAATTAATAATAAAATACCACTATGTTGGATGATACCAAAAGAAATTATTAATGCTGTTAAGCTTCCCCATGTGCCAGGCGCGGGGCGCAAATAACCAATATAAAAAAAAGTGCTTATTAATTTGCTCATAAGGTCATCAAAGTTACTGTTGCTATCGAAGCGATCCCTTCGCCTCTGCCAGTAAAACCTAATTTCTCAGAAGTGGTTGCCTTTATGCTTACTTGATCAACTTTTAGACCCATAATTTCTGCCATTTTGATACGCATTTTGCCTGCATGGGGGCCAATTTTTGGAAATTCACAAATTAGTGTGCAATCGATATTTTCTATTTGATATCCTATATCAAAAGCCAATTTTATGGCGTGTTTAAGAAAAATTTGACTGTCTGCGCCTTTCCACTTTGGGTCTGATGACGGAAAATGTTGCCCTATATCGCCTCTGGCTAGGGCCCCATAAATTGCATCCGTTACTGCGTGCATTCCTACATCAGCGTCTGAATGTCCAATAAGTGCAGATGAGTTTTCAATAGTTACACCACAAAGTTTAACAAAAGAACCAGGCCCAAATTTATGTACGTCAAATCCATTTCCTACACGCATCTTGGTAGTGCCCCGCAGTATTCGTTCTGCCCTAATAAAATCCTTGGGCTCAGTAATCTTTATATTGTCTTCATTACCAGCGATAATTGCAACATTATGGTGGATAGATTGTAACAATTGTACGTCGTCAGTAGCGGTTCTTAGCATGCCATTGTGTGCAGATAATATCAAAGAGTATGGAAAGCATTGTGGAGTTTGCGATCTAAATATTTCATCACGGTTTAAAGTTTCGATTACATTTTTGTTGCCACGTAAAAGCGTATCTTTACAGGCTATGGCAGGTACAACCGCACCTTTACTTACTACGGCCTTTATGCAGTCTTCTAATAATTTTTGATCTAAGCAAGGACGCGCTGCGTCATGTATTAAAACAAAGTCTGGAGGGTTGTCTTTTAAATAATTAAGCCCTAGCATAACAGACTCTTGACGTGTTGAGCCACCAATTACTCCGTGAACGTCATTTGGAAGCTGTAACATAAGCTTCTCATCATCAGCGTGATAAACAACAACTACTTGATTAATTTTTTTGTTATTTAAAAAAGTGTCAACAGACCATTTGATTACCGGCTTTCCCATAATAGGTTGCCATTGTTTTGGAATCACACCGCCGGCCCGCTTACCTCGGCCAGCTGCTACGATTACGGCGATTATCTTTATTTGACTGTTCATCTGGTATGATTAATTCGTTGATCTTCCGCTTGCAATCTATCCAAAGAAGTTTTTATTTGCCTAAATTTTGTGCAAGTGATTAAAAATGTATATTTTTTCCTTAATGTCTATTGCAAAATTAAGGCCAGAAAGGAACGCTGTACGTGGAGGCACATCAAATTGGCAGTAAGATTAGGCAGTCAAGAAATTAAACCTCCAGTAATTTTGGCGCCACTTGCCGGAATAACTGATGTGCCATTTAGAAACTTAGTACAATCATATGGTGCTGGCCTAGTTGTTTCAGAAATGGTTGCTAGTCAGGAAATGGTTCAGAGAAAACCTGGAGCGAGAGAGAAAGCAGAGTTAGGATTTGGTGCTAGAAATACTTCTATTCAAATCGCGGGGTGTAAGGCGAGGTGGATGGCCGAAGCTGCACGGATAATTGAAGCTAACGGTGCAAAAATTATTGATATAAACATGGGTTGTCCAGCTAAAAAAGTAACCAGCGGCCAGTCTGGGTCTGCGTTAATGAAAACACCGGATTTTGCATTAGAATTAATTGAGTCAGTAGTGAATGCTACAAATTTAGATGTTACGTTAAAAATGCGATTAGGGTGGGATGAAAACTGTCTTAATGCCTCAGATATTGCCGTGAGGGCTGAGTCAGCTGGAGTCAAAATGATAACTGTCCATGGTCGAACTCGTTGCCAATTCTATAAAGGGTCTGCAGACTGGCGTGCGGTTTCAAAGGTAAAAAAAGCAGTTAATATCCCCGTGATTGTAAATGGTGACATAATTAATGTTCAAACTGCGACTGATGCTTTAAAACTATCGGGTGCCGATGGGGTAATGGTTGGGCGAGGTGCTCAAGGCGCACCATGGCGATTAGCAGAAATTTCGGCTGCCATTTATGGAACAAAAAGACCAATGATACCTACAGGTACACGGCTAGCTAAATTAATTATTAATCATCATAAAGCTATAGTTGAGTTTTACGGTCAGCCGTTAGGAATTAAAAATGCTCGAAAGCATTTAGGGTGGTATTTAGACGGACTGACTTGTTCCCAAACCCTCCGAAATAGGTTGCTGAGATCTCTAAATACTGACGAAATTCATGATTTAATATGGCAAGCCGTTGAATTAGAAAAAAGTAGTGCCGCATGAAATTTTATGAGGAGTTATGGCAGCAATTACCAGTACCCGGCTTTGTAATTGATCGCTCAGACGATATTATTGAGTTGAACATAGCCGCTGAACAGTTTGTGGGGGTATCACGGAAATTAGTTTTAGGGCATAAAGCGTGGACTTTTATACTCGGTGAAAATTCAATTGTAGAAGGGGTAAATCAGGCAAAAAAGGGTAATACCTCCTTATTTATCAACGATATTTCGGCGCATGGGCGAAGTATGAAGCCAAATAAATGTTTAGCCCAGATATGTTCTATTTCAATGAGTAAGCAACAGGTGCTTTTGCTTTTAATACCAATTGAGGGCATGGCTTATCGCGATAAAAAAATGGTTCAAGCTGCTTCAACAAAGTCTATTATTGGAATGAGTGAAATGCTTGCTCATGAAATAAAAAATCCATTAGCGGGCATCATAGGAGCGGCACAATTTTTATCAATGTCCCTTACGGCTGATGATATGGAGATGACCCAACTAATAGTTCAAGAATCCAAACGGATTGTTTCATTACTAGAACAGGTAGAACAGTTTGGTGATCTTACGCCTACAAAAAATAAAACTCTGAATATCCATGATGTTTTAGATCAGGCAATACGGACTGCGGAGTTAGGATTTGGCGACAATATAACCATTATTAAGGAATATGATCCGTCCTTGCCAACTATTTTAGGTGATAAAAATCAACTTGTTCAGGCATTCTTAAACTTAATTAAAAATGCTCTTGAGGCTGTGGATCAGAATGGAATGGTGATAATTAAAACGTTTTATGATGCATCATTACGGTTAGCTAAACCAATTTTGAATGGCAAGAAATTACCGCTTCATGTTGAAATTATTGATAATGGTTCAGGTCTGCCAGATGGAATTGCGCAACATATTTTTGAACCATTTGTATCCTCAAAAAGTAATGGCAAAGGCCTAGGTTTAGCCTTGGTTTCTAAGATANTTTCTCAACATTCGGCGCAGATTATTGCGTCCTCAACACCGGAAAGAACAATGTTTCGTATATCTTTTCCGATAAGTCCTAAAGGTTAAAGTGTTTTAAAATGGATGGTACTATTCTTATCGCTGATGATGACCGCACAATACGTACTGTGCTAACGCAGGCATTTAGTCGGGCTGGTTGCAAGGTACACGCCACTTCATCGCTATCTACCCTCATGCGATGGATAGAAGAAGGTAAGGGGGATCTTGTTATTTCGGATGTTGTTATGCCAGACGGTGATGGATTAGAACTATTACCAAAAATAATAAAAATGCAGCCAAATTTACCCGTAATTATTATCTCTGCTCAAAATAACATAGTGACGGCCGTCCGAGCTAATGAAGCAAACGCCTTTGATTATTTGCCAAAGCCATTTGATTTACCAGAGCTTATGAATCGTTCCTCTAAAGCACTTGAAAACAAAAAAATGCGCAATTTAACTTTAAATGTAGAACACGAAAAAGAAAAAATGAGTAACCCAGAAATACCGATGATTGGTAGGTCTGATGNNATGCAAAAACTNTATAAATTAATGGCTAGGACAGTNGAGTCTAANGTNTCNGCTTTAATTGTAGGNGAGCCTGGAAGNGGTAAATCCCTCATTGCTAAAACTATTCACGATCTTTCAATAAGAAAAGATAAGCCATTNACTATATTATATTCTGAAATGTGTGAAAGCTCTACTAATATTAAAGAAGCAGTTGACCGNGCGGGCGATGGCACATTGGTGCTGGATGGTATAGCTGATTTAACCGNTTCAGCGCAGCTCTGTCTGTTGCAAGGATTGGNANAGGTAAGCCGNATTAAAGCGCGGATATTATCTACTGCAAGTATAAATATTGCAAAAATGGTGCAAAATAGTGATTTTAGAAATGACCTATTTCATCGCATTTCTGTCAATCAGCTATACGTTCCAGCCCTCCGGGATAGATCGGATGATATACCGGCTTTAGTAAAAAGTTTTGTATCTAGATTTTCATCTAAATCAAATTTAGATTTAACTACAGATGCTTATGATGCGCTTTGTAGTTTTTACTGGCCAGGAAATGTTCGGCAGTTACAAAATATAATTCAGCAATTAGCCATAGAGACAACCGACGGTGTTTTAGAAGGTTCGACTGTTGAAGATGTTTTGAAAAAATACACTTATGGTGCTCAGTTGGATAATGTTTCAAATATCGACGATCTAAGTAAAACAATTGGAATATATGTTCAAAAATACTTTGATACACATGGAGGTAAGCTACCGCCCTCTGGTGTTTATCAGTATTTTTTGAAACAATTTGAGGGCCCACTNATAGAAACTGCATTATTGGCAACAGCCGGAAATCAATTAAAATGTGCTGATTTGTTGGGAATTAATAGAAATACACTACGAAAGAAAGTTTCTGATCTTGATATTTTGGTGTCGCGCGGCAGAAAATTGATGTAAAAGCGCAACATGTGTTGTAATAGAGCACTAATTAAGAGTGTGACGCTTCTAAAATATGAGGGGCTACAAGAATGCGCCATGGGACAGCAAGCACAATTCTTAACCGAATTGTAATGTTTGGAAAAATACCAAGCCTTAATGCTGCTCTGACAATTGGNCTNGTGGCAGGTGGTCCGTTATTGGTTTTTGCAACTTTTTATGCAATGANACCAATTCAAGGTGGAACNGCAGCATTACGTTTTATTTTAACCGCCGACTTAATTTACGTTNTGTTTATAACCACATTATTAATNAGGCGGCTTGTTCAGATAGCTTCGGCTCGCCGTGCACAGTCGGCNGGGTCACGATTACACTTTCGGCTTACTACAACCTTTGGTGTAATTGCTCTTTTCCCAACTGTTTTAGTAGCAATTTTTGCGATGCTTTCGATCAATCAGGCTCTTGAGGGTTGGTTTTCAGACCGAGTAAGAGGTGCGGTTGGTGCTTCTTTAACCGCAGCGCAGGCTTATCAAACTCAAACCAGAGGGGGTTTAATTGAAGATATCAATGTTTTTGCTGAAAAGCTTAACAACTTTGCGGAAAATGGAATATTTTCTAATGTTAATTTGGATCCGGATACTCAGCTCAGTCCAGAACTCAGTAAAATTAAGGCTCAATTTGAGCGTGGTTTAAAAGAGATTTATATTATTGATAATCTTGGTGTGTTAAAGTTGCGAGGCCCTTCCTCTTATCTTTTTGGATACGAAAAGCCATCCCAGTCCGAATTGCTGCAGGTACGTGATACCGGTGTGTTAATCATTGAAGACTTAGTCGGTAATGAAATGCGGGCGCTGATTAGACTTAGTGAGCTCTCAAATCGTTACCTTTTTCTAACAAGAGAAATAGATGGAGCTCTACTTCAGTTATTAGAGGAAACTACTGAAACTGCTGTTTATTATAATCAATTAGAGGCTGAACGAGGGCGCTTATTATTTGATTTTGGNTTATTGTATTTGGCCTTTGCGTTAATTTTGATCCTTACAGCAACTTGGTTAGGTCTGTGGTTTGCTGAACGACTTGCGAATCCAGTTGGTCGTATGGCTGCTGCAGCCCAAAAGGTTGGTGCAGGAGATTTGGATGCTCAAATTGAAAATATTACTGGTGATGATGAAATTGCGATGTTGGCGAGATATTTTAATCAAATGACCCATCAATTGAAAGGACAACGGGATAGNCTAATTGAGAATGCCGAACTTGCTGAGAGNGGACGACGTNTATTTGANTCAGTATTGGCTTCNGTTACGTCTGGGGTGGTCGGATTGGACAACTCTTTTCAAATTACTTTTTTAAATAAAACTGCTCAACGNGTTTTAGATTTGCCNGAAGTCAGTGAGTTTACAGATTTGGTCAAAGCAATACCTGAATTTGATAAAGTTTTGGAAGACTTTAAAAGTGGAATCGGTGACGTAGCCCAACGAGAAGTTCGAATAGTTCGAAAAAGAAAATTAGAAATTCTTTTGGTAAGGATAGCCTCGCGCACCAGTGAAACTGGATCTGCTGAAGGTTTTGTTATAGCGTTTGAAGAGGTTACTGATCTCGTAAGTGCTCAACGGATGGCTGCTTGGGGAGATATTGCTCAACGAATTGCGCATGAAATTAAAAACCCGTTAACACCTATAAAGCTGTCTGCTGAACGTATTAAACGTAAATTCTCTCCAAAAGTCGGAGCCGACTCAGATCAGTTGCAAGGTATGACTGATATTATAGTCCGGCAGACCGATGAGCTTCGAAAAATTGTTGATGAATTTTCACAATTTGCGAGAATGCCTGATCTTGACCGCAAACCAATTGACTTTACTGATGTAGTTAAATCTACCGTTCTTTTGCAGGAAACTGGTCAACCTACTGTTAACTTTAAGTTAAATCTGCCAAAAGAAAGAATATGGATTGATGCTGATCAAGCAATGCTTGGCAGAGCTATAACTAATTTATTAAAAAATGCAGGAGAATCTATAGTTGATGTAGATAATAACTTAAGTGGCTATGAGGGTGAAATCCGTATTTTAATGTTTGCTTCGCTTAGGACTATAACTCTGGAAATTTCTGACAATGGAAAAGGTCTTCCTCATGATAGATCGCGTTTGTTGGAGCCTTATGTGACTAATCGATCATCTGGAACAGGTTTAGGCTTGTCTATTGTCGCAAAGACTATCGAAGAACATGGAGGCACATTTTCTTTAGAAGATGCAGAGCCCTTTAGAAGCGGGGGATCTTATGGAGCAAAAGCTATTATTGTTCTACCAAAGCTGAATTCTTCGAATTAAAATGCAAACAGACAGGAAAATAGAATGAACGACATACTCATTGTTGATGACGAGCGGGACATTCGTGAGCTAATATCCGATATTTTGATTGATGAGGGTTATAGCACTCGACTTGCAGGCACCTCAGAGTCTGCAATGCGCCAAATTAACGAAAAGCGTCCGTCGATGCTCATATTAGATATTTGGTTGAAAGATAGCTCTATGGATGGAATAGACATTCTTAAGTACGTCAAAGCAAATTATACAGATGTACCTGTAGTAATTATATCAGGGCATGGGAACATTGAGATCGCCGTTGCGGCAATAAAACAAGGAGCCTTTGATTTTATTGAAAAGCCCTTCAACCTAGATCAATTAATTGTAGTAATTCGCCGAGCAATGGAAGTATCGAGCCTTAGGCTGGAAAATTCTGTTTTGAAAAACCAATATCGTGAACCTCTAAATTTAAATGGACAAAGTACTGTTTTTAAATTGTTAAAAGGTAAACTTGATAAAGTTTCTAAATCAAATGGTAGAGTTTTAATCACTGGTGCGTATGGTTCGGGGAAAGAAACTGCTGCAAGATATATACATGCCCACTCTAATCGTAGTGAGGCACCAATGATTGTTGTCAATTGTGGGGCGATAAATGCAGATAGTGCAGATGCAGCTTTATTTGGTACAGAAAAAAATAATAAAGTGTCAAAACTTGGTTTTTTTGAAAAAGCACAGGGTGGAGTTCTTTTTTTCGATGAAATAGCTGATTTGCCACTTTTGACCCAAAGTAAACTTCTTCGAGTTTTNATAGATCAAAATTACAATCGACTGGATGGTAAAGAACAAGTAAAATTAGACGTCAGAATTATNTCTACTACATCACAAAATCTTAAAAAAGAAATTGAAGCTGGGACTTTTCGAGAGGAATTATATCACCGTCTCAATGTGGTGCCGATATTAATACCTAGTTTGGAAGATAGACGGGAAGATATACCTTTACTTGCAGAATATTTTCTTATGGAATTCAATAAAAAACTTAATTTACCAAAACGTTCTTTAACTAAAGAGGCCGCAACGACCCTTCAAAATATGATATGGCCTGGAAATATCCGCCAATTAAAAAATATTATTGAGCGCATTCTGATAATGGGTCCGCACAATGGCTTGATTGAATTAGAAGAATTACCAAAAAATGAATCGAGGAGCCAAAATGATGATACCAAATTCCTTTTATCAGATGGCATAACTACAATGCCACTACGGGATGCTAGAGAGCTGTTTGAACGCGAGTATTTACTAACTCAAATTAACAAGTTTGGCGGCAATATCAGTCGTACTGCTAAATTTGTTGGTATGGAACGCTCAGCATTACATCGAAAACTTAAATCTTTGGGTGTGGTCAGTGCCAACAGAGGCAACTCCTTATCATCTTAACGAAATTTTCCAATGTTTGACCTTCATTGGCTTGTCTGGCACTAGTGCTTCAAGATTTGTAGCTACTTATCTCTAGGAGGCAATCACATGAAAATCATAATATGTGGAGCCGGACAAGTCGGGTGGCAAATAGCAAGGCATCTCGCGAACGAGAATAACGATGTTACAATAGTTGATCGTAATTCAGATTTAGTTCGCCGTGCAACTGACTCATTGGATGTCCAAGGAATTGTAGGTTTTGCCAGTTATCCGGATATTTTAGCTCGTGCTGGCGCGGTGGACGCGGATATGATTATTGCTGCAACCCACTCTGATGAAGTGAATATGGTGACATGTCAGGTAGCTCACTCTGCTTTTAACATTCCCCGTAAAATAGCACGTTTGCGTGCACAAAGTTACCTTGATGCAATTTATTCGGATTTATATCGTCGTGATCATATGCCAATCGATGTTGTTATAAGTCCTGAATCAGAAGTGGCTGACGCAGTTTTGCAAAGACTTGAAACGCCTGCAGCATTTGATACTGAGTTTTTTTTGGATGGTTGTCTTCAAATGCTTGGAATTACCCTTGACGAAACCTGCCCAGTTTTAAGCACACCCCTGAGGCAGCTTTCAGATTTATTTTCAACGCTTTCAGCGGTTGTAGTTGCGGTCCGCAGAGCAGGAATATTATTTGTACCGAGTTCTGGTGATCAACTTTTTTCAGGAGATTCTTGTTATATTTTTGTTAAAAAGTCAGATGTTCAACGTGTTTTAGAAGTATTTGGAAAAATAACCAAAAACCAAGAACGAGCCGTAATAGTTGGTGCAGGTAACGTAGGATTTGCAGTTGCAAAAGAGCTGGAAAGTAAAGGCAGTCATATCCGTGCTAAAGTTGTTGAAAAGGATCGGTCAATCGCCGAAAACGCGGCTGAAGCACTTGAGAAAACAATCGTTCTGCATGGAGACGGCTTGAGTAGTGAGATTTTACTAGAAGCTAATATTGAACGTTCAGATGCAGTTTTGGCCGTTACAGACGATGATAAAACAAATTTATTAGTGTCGATTAGGGCTAAGTCTATGGGATCTGCCTTGGCTATTTGTTTGGTCAATGATCCTTCTATGGTTCCGTTGCTTCAGGCGATGGGAATTGATGCATACATTAACCCTAGATCCACAACGGTCTCATCAATTTTACGGCATATTCGTCATGGTCGGGTTAGAGACGTTTACTCAGTTGGTGATGCAGAAGCCGAAGTGATTGAAGCCCAAGTTTTATCAACTTCTACAATAGCTGGATATACCATCCGCGAAATTGAATTCCCAGATGGAGTTCGTATCGGCGCTGTACGTAAAGGGACAAATTTACATAAACCATCAGGATCTCTAAGGATTGAAGAAGGTGATCAAGTTGTGTTATTTGCACTTTCGGATACCGTAAAAGAGGTTGAAAATCTTTTACAAGTTACAATTGATTTTTTTTAGCAATGTTTGCTGAGTTTAAAAAATTACCACTGACTATTTCGTTGTTTGGACTACTTGTATTAACAATGTTTGTTCCTGTAATTTATGGGTTTTTATCTGGTGAAATTTATCAAGGACGTACTTTTCTTTATGCGGTTCTGTTAGGGTTTTTTATTCTCACATTCGTTTGGCTAGCTTCCAGAAATAATAATAAACAATTTCACAGGCATGCTAACATTTGGGCAATGATATCTTTTTTTACAGTTTTTCCTTTAATATTGTCGATACCTTTAAATGAAATTTTAGTCGACGGAGAAATTATTGACACGTATTTGGATATGGTAAGTGTCTTTACTACTACTGGTTTGAAAGTATTTCCAAATAATTATTTCACGGACACTTTGCTCGTTTGGCGTGTATTTTTGGGATGGACATGTGGGTTCTTAATGTGGGTTTTTGCTTGGTCGATTTTTTTTCCAATGAAATTAGGTGGTTTCGAACTTCTTGATAAAAATAAAAATAAATTTAATGTCGATAATAATGTTTTCTTTTCGCCAACTAGATTGCCCTCTGAACGATTTTGGAACGAACTAATCCGATTGGCACCAATATATTTTTATATTACATTGGCTTGCGCATTAGGACTTTTATTGGTCACGAGGGATCCCTTTTTTTCAATTCTCAGAGCGATGGCTACTATTGCAACTTTTGGAATACAGATTCCTGGAAAAAACCCAACAGGTATTTCGGGAGAGTTCATTGTACTTCTAATAATGGTTTTTGCTTTTTCCCGCACTACAGTCTTGGGGCCATTTTCTAAAACACAATTCCTTAGAATTTTTCAAGATCCAGAGGTCCGATTAGGTTTTATTATCGTTATAGTTGCTGCAATATTAATTTTTTTCTTTTTATTCGATACGGCGGGTGGCATTCAACAAGTTCTAATGCTAAGCTGGGCCTCCTTTTATACTTGCGTATCATTTTTAACAACTACTGGCTTGGTTTCGGAATTTTTAGCACCGGAGGCAAGATCAGTTATAGAAGTAAATTTGATTTTTTTAGCTTTAGCAATTTTTGGTGGCGGTGTGGCTACAACTGCTGGTGGTATTAAACTTCTAAGAATTTATATCTTGGCATCACACTGTCGTTCAGAAGTAAACCATTTGCTTTCACCAGCTCAAGTAATAAATAGCCAAAAAGATAGTTTGGCGAGAAATAATCAAAAAGCTGTGTTAGCTTGTATATTTTTTATGGTTTTTATTCTTATATTTGCTCTTATTATTTTTTGTTTAACCTTGACTGGAAGTTCGGTCCAGGACGCTGGTATTTTAACATTAGCGACCATGACTAATACAGGCCCAGTGGCGGAACAGATTACTTTTAATTCAAGTTTGAGTGTTGAGCTTAAACCTGAAGCCAAAACTCTCCTCGCAATCTCTATGGTGCTAGGGCGTTTAGAAGTTTTGGCTGTTATGGCGCTATTCAATCCAGATATTTATAATTAGTCGTTGAGTTTTGTCGTTTGGACTAGAATAAACCTGATTATTCGGTCATAGTAATGGGATGAAGAATAAAGGCGCATTTCGCTAAATAAGAGGGCTAATCAATGGCTTCCGAAAACCAGAATTTACAAGACGCATTCTTAAATCAAACACGAAAAACTAAAACTCCAGTAACAATATTCTTAATTAATGGTGTTAAATTGCAGGGCATTATTTCTTGGTTTGATAATTTTTGTATTTTACTACGTCGTGATGGACAATCTCAACTGGTTTATAAACACGCCATTTCCACAATTATGCCTTCAGAACCAATATCTTTGTATGATGGAGACCAATAATAATTTATGGATGGTTCGCCTGAGGTTACAACAAATACCTGGATTTTGGTTCCGGATATAAAAAGAAAACCCCGCAGTCGGTCTTTGAAACATGCCTCGGGTGAGGCTGTTTCTCTCGCAAAAGCACTGCCAGGTTTAAACTTGGTTGGTAAACTGGTTGTGGGCTTTAGGGCTCCTAATCCTGGAAACTTTTTCGGAAAAGGAAAAATTTCTGAACTTAACGTACTCTTTAAAGATTTCAGTGTCGAGCTTGTATTAATTGATGGTTATGTTTCGCCGGTACAACAACGAAATTTAGAAAAGTTATGGGGTTTAAAAATTTTAGACCGTACTGGTTTAATACTGGAAATATTTTCTGACCGGGCTCGGACTCGAGAGGGAGTTCTACAGGTTGAAATGGCGGCTTTGAGTTACCAAAAAACTCGTTTAGTAAGGGCGTGGACGCATTTAGAGAGGCAACGTGGTGGGCTCGGTTTTGTTGGAGGTCCTGGAGAAACTCAAATAGAATCTGATCGAAGAGCCATTGACACGCAATTAATGCGGTTAAAGCGCCAATTAGGTAAGGTTGTAAAAACAAGAAAACTACATCGAANNGCACGAGCAAAAGTCCCATATCCGGTAGTAGCATTAGTGGGTTACACCAATNCTGGAAAATCAACACTTTTCAACTGTATCACAGGTGCAGAAGTATTTGCNGAAGATATGNTGTTTGCAACTTTAGACCCTACTATGAGGGCCGTAAAATTAGAATCTGGTATGGATATAATTTTATCTGATACCGTTGGGTTCATTACAGATTTGCCAACAGAATTAGTAGCGGCTTTTCGAGCTACGTTAGAAGAAGTTACTGCGGCAGACCTAGTCATCCATGTACGTGATATTTCACACTTTGATTCAGCAGCGCAGGCTAAAGATGTGGAATTAATACTGGATACCTTAGGATTAGATCCCAGCGTACCAAGAATGGAAATTTGGAACAAAACTGATATTCTGGATCTTGAGTCGTTAAATAGGTTGAATAATTCTTCTGAACGTCTGGATCGGGTTTATATGACATCAGCTGTGAATGGGGAAGGTGTTCAAGAGCTTCTAGAAGGCCTGTCTCTGGTGCTTTCTTTAGATAAAGTCTCTGATGAGTTGGCGTTAAACTTCTCAGAAGGTAAAAAAAGAGCTTGGTTATTCAATCAACAGGTGGTGCGCAACGAATGCCAAACTGAGACTGGGTTCATAATACAAGTTGACTGGACTGGAAGGCAAAAAAAAAAATTTGCTAAACTATAGATTTTTGTCAGGTATGAGTTTTGTGATTCCAGTAGCTCCAGCTCGAGCTAAAGCAGGATCTAATGACATTGTAACATATTCACCTCGTCTCCATAGTTTTCCTAAATTATCATAATAACGTGATAATGGGTGCCCACTTTGACCAGTTGAAATTATAAAAACAGAGCTGTCTGGATCAGAGAAATCATAAACGCCACGGTAACCTGCTGCATGAACATTTAGATATGGATTACTGCCAGACCCAATAGTTTTCCCTCTTTGTAAAGTATTATCACCACCTGACGATATTTGTCTGATGTTGACGAACCATCGCAAGAAGGGAACTTTACCCAATTCGGGATGGTCATGTGCGGCCTGATGAGCTTCACCCCATCGAAGCGTCTGAATGTCTCTTGAGTAAGCAGTCCGTAATGATGCTAAAGCGTCTAACAAAGATAATCTAGCCATCTCTGGGCAAGTTTCGATACGAGAAGATTGTACTACATCACACCAAACTTTTGCTCCATTAATGTTTCTAAATACGCGCTCAATAAATAATGGCTGCAAATGTGAAAATTCTTTATGCAAAGGTCCTAATTCATCCCGGATTAATCTAGCTTGCAATGCTCGAAGCCAAGCGCTGTAGATTAGTGGCTCTGGTATATGTTCATTCATGTCACCATTCCAATTAGCGAGCAAATCTATTGCAGTAGCCATTTGTGTTTTAGAAATTAAAGTAGTGTTAGGAATATCTTTGAACCAAAGCTCTGCTCCTATTAAAGGCAACAGGGTTCTTGCTGTTGGAGAAATCGTATCTAATTGAGCCTCAATAAAGCTATCACGCGTGTGTGCTGACCTATTTTGCATGAGCTTGCGCCAACGTTGAACTCTTTCGGTATCTCCCCACTCATGACTGATGTGCATTGGAAATTTTTTGTTAGTGTATTTGTTGTTTGTATTACCGAGAATCCCATTTGGAGGATCTAAAACAACTGGATTAATGGATTGTTTAAAAACACCCTGCCATCTATTTATTTCTAACCAACCACGACTTGGTAGTCTTCCTTGTGATTGATGTTTTATATCTCGTTTTGGTAAAGCTCCAATTGTTTTCATCGCAATTTGTTCTTTATCAGCAAGAATTAAGTTTTGGCCTGGAGCCACATAAGTTTTAGAAGCATCTAATGCTTGTTGAACATTTGCTGAGAGCATGATGTCCATTGCACTTTCAATAGAGGTATCATGTGAAGAGAGTATAGTAGAGTTTATTGAGAAAACATGGTTGCTGGGTGTTATAGTTTCCAGATTAAGGTTGCTACCAGATATTACAGGTCCATTATCTGTCCAAAGCAATTCAATTGTAAGAGTGGGTTGCTTTTTAATTTTTATTATACTTTGCTTTCTAATGAACGATTTGAAGATTTGCTTTGATTGATACTCAGATGCGTTATTGGGATTAATTCTTTCGATATATAAATCAGTATCATCTATATTCGCATTGGTGAGCCCCCATCCTAAAGAGGCTGAACGACCTACTAATATACTGGGTATACCTGGTATAGTTCCTCCTATTACTGCCCCAGTTTCAAGTTCTAGGCGTGCCAGGTACCATAGTGATGGTGCTGTAAGTCCTGTATGAGGATCATTTGCTAATAAGGTGCTATCTGATAAACTTCGGCTCGATGAAGCGGCCCAGGCATTCGAAGCGCCGGATAAATTAACATTTTTAAGAGGTAACTGAAATTTTTCCAACGTTTTAAAGTTATTTTTTTTCTGTGGGTTCACCGAAGACGGTATAAAAGAGTCTAAACGGCTGGTAACAGCTAGATTTGGATCACCACCATTTGGAATATCTGGCAAAATATCTTTTATCCGTGCTCTATCGAGTACTAGTGAAACTTGCGCTCGTAGTATTTCATTTTGTAAGTGATTAGATTGTTGCAAGGCTATAAGCTTAAGGACCGCTAAACTGTCTGCTGGGCTCCACGGAGCGATTGAGCTTGGAAATAAAAATAACTCTGGTGCACCGCGACCCAGCGATTGCTCATTTATCTCTGACAAGCGTGCGTTAATACCTGCAGAATATGAATTTAGTAAATCGAGTTTACTAGCGGATAAAGCCAAAACAGAATTTCGCGCCGTTTCATATATGGCTAAACGTCTCATTAAAATGTCGCTTTTTAACTTATTGACACCAAAGACTTCAGCTAACCTTCCCTGGGCGGTACGCCGGAGTATGATCATTTGCCATAGGCGGTCTTGAGCATGAACATACCCAAGTCCGAATAAAGAGGTTTGATTATTTTTAGCAAAAATATGCGGTACGTTTGC
>NZVF01000010.1 GCA_002698165.1 Planktomarina sp.
CTCGAGCCTCGGCAACAGCTGACCAACATTGTAAAGCAATTTGACCAACCTCAGGGAGGTTTCCAATTTCTTTAAGTGCGACGCGCAACTCACCTTTACTGACTGCCGCTTGTGCCCGTGACAGAATGGCATCAGCAGAGTTGCCTTTCTGTGGAGTTAAAGAACGAATTCCCATCTGCAACTTTAAGAAAGAAAAAAGGGCGCTCCCACCTCCAGAGAGACCCTCTTCCTGTCTACTCACTTTTAGCGCAAGGCGCGCATTCGCGGGAAACCCATTTTTTAAGAAGCTTAAACTTACAACACCTTTTTCTGCATTATCCCAAACTGCCGCAAAATTACTCACATCTGTAATATTGTTCAAATCTTCCAGATCTTTTTGATAACCTAAACCAAGCTCTACAGATGCATTAATTTTGTTTAANGAGGACNTGGCTAAAACGCTTNGGGAACTTTTATTTTTAATATCTTTTGCTGATTCTGTTTTTGATTTAACTTCTNNANNCTTACTCACCATTTCTTCAGAGATTTTGTCTAACTGGACGCGCTGGCGTTCAATCTCATTTTGTAATTTGACTAAATCACGCTCATAAGATTTTATCTCAAGCGGCCCAGAAGATTGAGAATTTGACATTTTTTCTATAGAGTTTAAGCGGCTAATAAGAGCTGTTGATTGTTTTTTCTGCAATTCAGTGAGAAGCAAAAGATCGGTTTCAAAACTTTTTAACGCTAGATTAATTGAACTAATGCTCTGATTTAAGTCTTTTTTTGTATTGCTTGCTTTGAGCCCACTCACTTCAGTAGTTAGCCCCTCTAGCTTAATTTTATTATCATCCCGATTATGACTTAGAGTTTGTACCTCTTCAGCTAAATCAAAGTATCCAACNAGCAATAAAGTATTAACGCCAACAAGGCAAAAAAATAAGACTCCAGATAGTATAATNGCTAAGCTGCCTATACGATACGTATTGGGAAGGCCTTTTGAAGCCTCTAAATCGAGCTTACTATCCAAAGATTTTTTGCTTACTCGCCCCTCAGAATTTTGTTCTGGGCTTTTCGTGGAGGGCTCTTTCAAGGGAGCATTACTCCTTTTAGGTTTTTTTGGTTTTTTATTTTCTCGCACGATACCCACTTATCATACTTAACTGTATTTTACTTTCATTTTTTTAAAACCTTCCCAATTCAANGAAGTTGCTTCTTTGTNAGGGAAACTACTGCCCCAACCATAGATCGTGCCTCTGGCTGAGGGGATATTATTATTCTCTTAAATCTTTCTTTTTTGCANTATTCTGCTACGCTCTCACTTATCGCAACCGCAATGTGTCTTTCCCAGTTAAGGTCCATACTACACAAGTGCTGTGCGCTCCGAGATGAAAAAAGGGGGATAATGAAATCCNTTGTAGCCCGCAAAAGTTTNTGGTTTTTTGGCTTGAGATCTAGTTTNGTCTGTCGATAAGTAATCAAGCTTTCTATTTNTAATTTTCTATGAGTAAAATAATTAACAAAATCTATTGTGGTAAATTCTCCCCGTAAATGTACCAGNGGTCCCTTTTGCAAAGTTTCATTAAGTGATTTACTAAGTTCTTTAGCTGTTTTCCCCAAATTCTTTGCTTTCAGGCCACATTTAGCNGCCATATGTGTCGTAATACGACCCACGCAATATGCAGGTAAGTTTGTCCCAATCAGTCCTGTCGGCAAACAATTCAAGGTGTTTTGAGAGGTGATCAAAACTCCTCTTACTTTAGAAAAATCAAAACTTACATTNACTGGGTCTATCCGCAATATTGGATCAATAATAATGTTTTTTGGCTCTATGCCCCCAAACTCAAGGTCCTTGGCAAAACCAACTGACTGATCACTGGGTCGCGTAACAAGAATGTTGGGCATCGGACCGCCTTAGGATTGAGCAAAAACAGAAGTAATGTTAGGTTCATTGTTAGACCCAATCAACAGGAACAAAGCAATGATTAACATGAAGTGCCATTTAACTTCACACTTATCGTGTGTTAGTCAAATATACCGAAGTCTTGCACACAAAGAACANAAAATATGACTCTTTGTATACTAGGGGCTGGGGCTTTTGGTACAGCACTAGCTGTTGCCCTCTCTGAAAAAGGAAATGTTCACCTCTGGGGNCGTAATGTNAAAANTATGAACGCNATTGATAAAAGTCGCCAGAATTCAAAACTTCCAGGGATCCANCTAAATTCAAAAATTAACGCGACAGCAGATATAAGATCAGCACTTCTAGATTCAAGTTTAGTACTTTGTGCCATCCCCTTACAGAAATCGCGTCAGGTTTTGCAAGATGCAGAACATCTTTTACAAGGCCAAGGCNTGATTGGATGTAGCAAAGGTATCGACATTAAAACAGGGTTTGGTGGGTACTCTACACTAAAAAATATATATTCGAACGGTCCCGTTGGTATCCTTACTGGCCCCAGCTTTGCAAACGATATAGCTAGAGGTCTACCAACTGCCCTCACANTAGCATCAAATGATTCCCATGTGCTTGAAGATTGGCAAAATAGTCTATCAACAGATACATTAAGAATGTATATTTCTTATGATCCGATTGGAGCAGAAATTGGTGGTGCTTTAAAAAATGTGATTGCTATAGCTTGCGGTGCGGCAGTCGGCGCTGGCTTGGGAGNGAGCGCGCGCGCTGCATTAATAACGCGCGGACACTCTGAAATTATTCGTTATGCAGTGACTAAAGGAGCGCGCTCAGAAACTTTAGCAGGTTTATCTGGATTTGGTGACCTGTGCCTAACATGTACATCCGATAAATCAAGGAACTACCTTTATGGACTATCTTTGNGTAGAGAAGGAAAAACAATTTGTCATAAGACAGTGGAAGGCAGGGCAACAGCACAGGCGATGCTTCCTATTTTAAAACGTTTAAGAATTGACATGCCAATTACAGAAGCCGTGGCAAAAATTTGTTCTAAAGAGATCACCGTTTCTGAGGCAATGAACAATCTCATGGCGAGACCATTAAAAAAAGAACTATGATAGGTGTAGAAATAGTNGCGTGGNNTACCATTGGTCANCCNAANNTTCNAACGAAAATTGAATGAAACAATCTCCGTCTTTATGCTTAAAAAAAGAGGCTTAATTTAAGCCCCTTCCATTTAAATTTTTTTAAATTAATAACGATAATGCTCCGGCTTAAAGGGTCCATCAGCGCCCACGCCAATGTAGTCAGCCTGATCATTACTAAGTGAGGATAACTTCACACCAATTCGGTCGAGATGTAAGCGTGCTACTTTCTCATCCAAGTGCTTTGGAAGGATGTACACATCATTTTTGTAATCATCGCCTTTGGTCCAAAGTTCTATTTGAGCCAAAACTTGNTTAGTAAAAGAGGCTGACATAACAAAGGATGGATGACCTGTGGCATTTCCAAGATTCAGCAAACGACCCTCTGACAACAATATCAGCCGCGAGCCAGAGGGCATTTCAATCATATCTACCTGCTCTTTGATATTCGTCCACTTATGGTTTTTCAAATTAGCAACCTGGATTTCATTGTCGAAGTGACCAATGTTTCCAACAATCGCCATATCTTTCATGTTCCGCATGTGCTCAATGCGGATAACATCCTTGTTTCCAGTGGTTGTGATAAAAATATCTGCACTGNCAACAACATCCTCAAGTAACACAACCTCGAATCCATCCATCGCGGCCTGAAGCGCACAAATTGGGTCAACTTCTGTTACTTTCACGCGTGCCCCTGCNCCTCTCAAGGAGGCTGCCGAACCTTTACCNACATCACCATAGCCAAGAACAACAGCAACCTTGCCCGCCATCATAGTATCAGTAGCGCGTCGGATACCATCCACNAAAGATTCCTTACAACCATATTTGTTATCAAACTTAGACTTAGTGACTGAGTCATTTACNTTAATTGCTGGGAACGGAAGTTGTCCTTGTTTAACTAATTCATANAGACGNTGTACGCCNGTGGTNGTTTCCTCAGACACNCCCTGAATGGCAGCACGGGTTTTAACAAACCACCCTGGGCTTTCAGCCATGCGCTTTTTAATTTGTGCGAACACTGCTTCTTCTTCTTCAGAAGTTGGAACCTCAATTAACTCTGTTTCGCCCTGCTCAACTCGCGCACCCAAGAGAACATAAAGCGTGGCATCGCCGCCGTCGTCAAGGATCATATTTGCACCCTCTGGGAACATAAAGGAACGATCAAGATAATCCCAATGCTCCTCTAAAGACTGGCCTTTGACTGCAAAAACTGGTGTCCCACCAGCCGCAATAACTGCAGCTGCATGGTCTTGCGTTGAAAAAATATTACAAGATGCCCAGCGCACATCAGCACCTAACTCTACCAGCGTTTCTATTAAAACAGCTGTTTGAATGGTCATGTGCAAAGAGCCAACAATTCTAGAGCCCTTAAGCGGTCGACTATCTCCATATTCTTTGCGCAAAGCCATAAGGCCAGGCATTTCAGTTTCTGCAATGTTCAGTTCCTTGCGACCAAANTCAGCAAGATTAATGTCTTTCACAATATAGTCGTTAGTCATGCAATACTCCTGAATTTTCTTTTATCGATTTAGCGCGATCTAACATCAACTCACCTGCTCGACAACAGCTTATTAAATGTATAAATTCCATCAAAGAGGTAAGTAGTGATGGCACAACCTAGAGCCTGGCAGCGTATGCTATCTGGTCGTAGACTAGACCTACTAGACCCCGCAGCAATTGACATTGAGGTGGAAGATATTGCACATGGTTTGGCATTCTTGGCTCGATGGAATGGTCAAACAATTGGTGAATTTCCTTACTCAGTTGCTGAACACTCACTCTTAGTTGAGAAGATTTTTAGGCGCCTTACTCCCAAGTCAAATCCCGAGCAGATGCTCATAGCCCTTCTTCATGATGCCCCAGAGTACGTAATTGGAGATATGATATCACCAGTTAAAGCCTCTGTTGGGCTAGGCTATGATGAATTAGATAAACGNTTAGCAGCAGCAATACACATAAGGTTTGGCCTGTCAGCTATCACCCCAAAAGTATTAAAGAANAAAATCAAAAAAGCTGANAGAATAAGCGCGTGGCTGGANGCAACTCAGCTTGCAGGTTTNTCTAACTCAGANGCAAACAAGCTTTTTGGGAAGGTCGATGNAAAAACGGTNGANGGACTCAANGTTNTTTTGAGNCCACCAGTGGAAGTGAGACTGGCGTTTGCGAAAAGGCACTCTGAGCTATTGGATCAACTTTAACATATACACTGGTTNGAAACAGATTACCGCGGGCTACGTTTTGCCAAAATGCGCTGTAAAGTGCGTCGATGCATGTTTAACCTGCGAGCTGTTTCACTAACGTTTCGATCACACAGCTCATAAACTCTTTGAATATGCTCCCATCTAACCCTATCAGCAGACATTGGATTTTCTGGTGGGGGTGGAAGNTNATCTCCATCNGCTAAAAGTGCGTTTGTAATATCAGAGGCGTCTGCTGGTTTTGANAGATAATCNGTTGCACCAATTTTAACAGCTGCAACTGCTGTGGCTATNGCACCATAACCTGTTAATACAACAACNCGACTGTCTGGACGCTTTGCNCGAAGTACTTCAACAACNTCTANACCGTTTCCATCTTCTANCCTTAAATCGACAACNGCATACGCTGGGGGTCGNGCTGTTGCAATTGCACGACCAGCNGCTACTGATCTTGCTTGCTCAACCGAAAAGCCNCTTTTATCCATGGCTTTAGCNAGACGTTTCAGAAANGGCTCATCATCATCCACTAATAGNAATGACTTNTCTTCNCCGATTTCNAGTTGTCCAGTTACCATTGTTTTACCCTCTTGATTGACCTCNNGNTANNAACATGGGACNAATTANGCNAANATCAAGAAGCNTTTANCACACAGGCCACTCGATCAGCAACTGTTTGNGGCGATAAATCACTTCTNAAAAAATCCACAAANCCAAATTCAGGCATCATTAGGTAAGTAAAGCTTGAGTGGTCCANAAGNTANTACTCATCATCATCTCCTGGTTGTTTCTTGTAATATACTTTGTAGGCCCGAGCCACCTTNGCAATTTGCTCCTCAGTCCCGGTNAGGCCAANTAAATTGGGNTGNTTGTTNGNGACNAAATCTGCCAAATATTCTACAGTATCACGTTTTGGATCGATAGTGATAAAAACTGGCCTAATCGTTACNCCTNTGTCTGAAAGAATGTCGACAGCAACTGAATTACGACNNACATCCATTGGGCAAACATCTGGNCAAAATGTGTAACCAAAATATACTAATGCTGGTTGATCCANAACATCTNAGTNAGTTACAGTTTGACCNTTTTGATTAACNAGNTCAAANGNNCCNCCNATNGANCCNCCCGCAACTCCACCAGACNCGCANGCNTCAAAACGGCTGGCTGGCNCCATNATNTTCGAATAAAGAAAAGCGCCTATTNAAAGCGTCAGCATCAAAACTGNCGCCANGGCTGCAAATNTTTTACCAGACATTATAGCTCCTTCTCTACTTTCATTATATCAGTTAGATCTCAACTACGAGACTGTTCAGCTTCAGATTGTCATAGGAGTGAAAAATGGCACAAGCAAGTATTGGCTATATTGACCAAAGTGCCCGTAGNAATTGGATGCGGCTGCGTACCCTGGTATTTGTAAGGTGGTTCGCCATTTCTGGTCAAATTGNCACCTTAATTGTTGCTCAATATTTATACGGATTGAAGTTAGCCCTGGTACCTTGTGCAATCATAATTGGTATGTCCGTACTCACGAACATTTTTGCGTTAATAGTTTTTCCTGACAATCGGCGGTTNTCTGAAACAGAGACAGTGTTCACTCTTCTATTTGATACACTTCAACTTTCGTTATTGTTAGCGTTTACTGGTGGGCTTAGTAATCCATTTGCTTTGCTCATTTTGGCCCCCGTAACCATCGCCGCAACAGTGCTGCCAACCCGATCCACTCTCTTTTTAGCCGTTTGCTCTGTAGTCATGATTACAATTGTCAGCCTAATACACCTACCCTTAAAGACAGCTACCGGTANTCTAATGGATATGCCTGATGTATTTTTATTTGGCTTTTGGGTTGCAATTGTAACAGGTATAATTTTCATCTCTGTCTATACTCGACGCGTAACCACAGAGATGAACTCTATGTCAGAGGCCCTACTGGCCACCCAAATGGCATTAGCTCGAGAACAAAAACTAACTGACTTAGGTGGCGTAGTCGCGGCAACAGCCCATGAACTTGGGACCCCACTGGCTACCATTAAGCTAACCAGCGCAGAATTAATGGAGGAAATGGAGGGATCAGAAGAGCTATATGCGGATGCACGCCTCATCCATGAGCAAGCCGATAGATGTAGAGACATTTTAGCTTCTATGGGGCGGGCTGGAAAAGATGATTTNCATTTACGATCTGCTCCATGGTCTGCATTAGTAAGAGAATCGGCAGAACCACACATAGATCGTGGCAAAGACGTTCTTTTTACTTTTAATAAAAATGACGAACTTGATACCAAGCAGCCTCAGACCATGCGTAAACCTGAGGTAATTCATGGNCTTAGAAACCTCATTCAAAACGCAGTCGATTTTTCTCTGTCCAANGTTCAAATAGATATTGGATGGGACCAAACTCATGTATACNTCAAAATTCTTGATGATGGTCACGGATTTGAGCCACAAATTTTAAACCGCATTGGCGATCCTTTTGTAAGAAGCAAAAAGCGTGGCANGTTAATATCTGATCGACCCNTTTATGATGGAATGGGTCTTGGTTTGTTNATNGCNAANACTCTTCTTGANCGGTCTGGNGCAAGGCTAGNTTTTTCNAACGGNATAGATAAAGATGATCTGGGTGGGGCAGTCGTGTTAGTAAGTTGGCCAAACAAAAGGCTAGTGGTCGATAACCCAATTCTTGGAGAAAATGAAACAATAGATATTTATACAAAATAAACTCCTAGGAGCTTACCCTTGACTAGAACCAGAGAAATTAGCGCTTTTTTGAAACAAGCTGGTTGGCCAAAAGCCCAACGGATCCCCTTGACTGGTGACGCTGGCAATAGACGCTATGAGCGCCTTCATGACCTTAATCAGGGTAATGCTATCCTAATGGATGCAGAACCAAGACTTGGGGAAGACATTCGATCTTTTTTAAAAATTTCTCAACATCTTTTAAATTGTGGAATTTCCGCACCAAAAATATTTAATCAAGATATTTCACTTGGTTTAATACTTATGCAAGATTTTGGTGATGAGCTCCTGTACAAAACAGTCAATGATGCGCCAAATCTTGAATTGCAGTTATATCGTTTAGCTATTGATGTACTCAACCAATTACACAAGTCAC
The DNA here is from genome assembly GCA_002698165.1 of Planktomarina sp. Classification (GTDB taxonomy): domain Bacteria; phylum Pseudomonadota; class Alphaproteobacteria; order Rhodobacterales; family Rhodobacteraceae; genus Planktomarina. The sequence continues at coordinate 8,341 of NZVF01000010.1, forward strand.
CACCTCCAAAAGAGGTAGGTAGTTATTTTCCACCTGAAATGTCTAAAGCTTTAGCCACCACCCTACCCTGGTATTGCAACAAAGGACTTTCACAAGAAATTCAAAAAGAGGCAGAAAGTAGCCTGAGAAAGCTAGACTGGTCGAACCCTGTTTTGGTTCTTCGTGACTTCCATGCCCAAAATCTAATTTATAGATATGAACAAAGTGGCCTAGCGCAAATGGGAGTACTAGACTTTCAAGACGCCCAGTTGGGTCACCCACTTTATGATGTCACATCACTGATCCATGACGCACGGCGCATCCTAAACCCATCTGTAGTTTCTCTTTTGCTTCAAGAGCTCACTAAGACTTATCGTGGGCAGGATGATTTTAAATACGCATTTGCAACATTAAGCGCACAACGAAACTTACGAGTTTTAGGTGTATTTTCCCGCCTCTGTTTGCGAGACAAAAAACCAAGTTACATAAATCTAATCCCTCATGTTTGGAACAACTTATGGAAAGATTTAAGCCACCCACTCCTTAGAAATCTAAGTAAAATCTGTGAGAGCCTGCCGACGCCGAGCCCAAGTTTTTTAGAGGGACTACGGAAAAATGGATAATAAGCCTGACGAGCTAATGCTTTTTGCTGCTGGCTTCGGCACGCGCATGCAACCGCTCACAGATCACATTCCCAAGCCACTAATAAAGGTGGCAGGGCAAACTTTGTTAGATCGAACACTGAACCTCGCTAATGAAGCTGGCATCAACCATACCGTTGTAAATACCCATTACCGTGGAGGTGTTATTAAGGAACACTTGAAAGCCACATCTGTAAGTATTTCTCATGAGAAAAATATTTTAGATACTGGTGGTGGATTAAAAAATGCTTTGGGAGCTTTCAGAGGTAAGGCTGTTTTTACCAGTAACAGTGACGCTGTCTGGTCTGGAGAAAATCCATTTTCATACTTATCTAACAACTGGAACGACGATTGCGACGCTTTACTTTTATGCGCCCCAATTGACAAAGTAAGTGGGCGCAAAAAACCTGGTGACTTTAGTTTATCAAAGACTGGTGTTGTTAAGCGCTCTGGAAATGCAGTCTATTTAGGTGTGCAAATAATCAAGCTGTCTGCTCTCCAAGACATAAATGATACTGTGTTCTCACTAAATTTGGTCTGGGATACATTAATTTCACGAGGTGCATTAAAGGCAGTCACATATACTGGTCAGTGGTGTGATATTGGAACGCCAGAAAACATTATGATTGGTGAACGGCTACTGGAGCACAAAATTGTTTAGTTCTCAAGAAACGCCACGTGTTTTTGGCACTCAGCCCAATCAGAACTTTCCAGATGCCTTGCTGGAGGGTTTAACGAAACGGCTGAAGGGCTTTCCCCCAGAAGACTGGGCCAAAGTCGTGATTTACGTTAATACGCGCCGAATGCAGCGCAGGCTATCTCAGCTTTTTTTAAGTGGACCCGCGCGGCTATTGCCAAAAATTAATTTAATAACTGACATCGCACATGAACCCACCCTGACAGATTTACCAATGCCCGTTTCAACGCTAGAACGACGGTTAGAGATCACTCAATTAGTGCGGGGTTTACTATCACGTGTGGACGGGCTGGCACCACGCAGCGCTTCTTTTGATCTAGCCAACAGCCTGACAGCCTTAATGGATGAAATGCAGGGAGAGGGTATTGCTCCAAGTGTTCTAAAAAATTTGGACGTCTCTGATGTATCTGGCCATTGGGAGCGCACATTACAGTTCATTAATATAGTGCAGGACTACTTTGAAAGTGGTGCAATTCCAGATACTGAAGCACGCCAGAGGGCCTGTGTCTTGGCTCTAGCCAAAAGCTGGAAGCTTTCACCGCCCAATAAGCCAATCATCCTAGCGGGATCTACTGGATCACGAGGCACAACCTTTCAGCTTATGCTAGCTATTTCAAAACTGCCTCAAGGGGCTATCGTTTTACCTGGGTTTGACTTTGATATGCCCTCCAATGTCTGGGACAGACTTAATGATCCCAGCACCGGGGAAGACCACCCACAGTTTAGGTTTTCACACCTTCTTGAATCGCTTAAAATAAATGCAATGCAGGTAGAGCGCTGGATTGACTCTACCACCATGTCATCTGCACGAAACAAATTGATTTCACTTGCAATGCGACCAGCGCCCGCAACACATCACTGGCAAAGAGAGGGGCCAAGTCTCAAAAACTTAAGTGATGCAACACGTGAGATCACGTGGCTCGAAGCACCCGATCAACGAACTGAAGCGATGGCAATTTCTCTAAGGTTGCGTGAGGCCGCAGAAACTGGGCAAACCGCGGCTGTAATCACCCCCGATAGGAACCTAACACGTCGAATTTCCTCAATATTGGCGTCCTGGAATATAACACCAGATGACAGTGCAGGTATACCTCTTAGCTTAACAGCACCAGGACGATTTTTTCTTCATGTTCTAGAGTTGGCAAAATCACAAATAACATCCGAAGAGCTCCTTATATTATTGAAGCACCCCTTAACGCACTCTGGAGGTGACCGCGGTCAACACCTGCTCAACACGAGGGAGTTAGAACTCCATCTTCGCCAAAATGGCCCAGCATTTTTATCACCAAAATCCTTGCTAGACTGGTCTGGCGACACAGGTTTACATAAAAATTGGGTCACCTGGTTAATTAGCTGTATCTTTACTAATTGGCCAAAAGCAACTCAGCCAATGAACACTTGGCTAGATCAACATTGTACACTTGCAAAAAGGCTTTCTAGCGGTCCAAATGAAACAG
>NZVF01000011.1 GCA_002698165.1 Planktomarina sp.
ACCTGGGCTGGCTTCATCTCTCTTGTTAGTCCACATTACCCACTTACCGCGCCATCAAAATATTACAATATGTATGATACTTCCTCAATTGATCTTCCTATTGGCTATAATGATCCATCTGATCCAGAACATTCGGAATTAAAAAATATCGCAAACTTTTTTGATTATGACAAATATTTTGATGAAGAAAAAATGCGTAAAGCTAAAGTCGCATATTATGGCCTTACAACCTTTATGGATAACTGTATTGGAAGAATATTGGCGGCATTAGAAGAAAGTGGTCAGACTGAAGACACGGTTATACTATATATATCAGATCATGGGGATATGATGGGGGATCAAGGCTTTTGGACCAAGCAGGTAATGTATGATGCCTCAGCAGGCGTTCCAATGATCGCAGCTGGCCCTGGATTCCCAAAAGGACATCGTGTAAAAACGGGTACAAGCTTGCTTGATATTGCTGCTACAGCCGTTGATATTACTGGCGTTAATCATGATCATATAAGCCAAGCATTGCCAGGGCTTTCACTTCGCGAAATTGCTAGCAAAGAAGATGATCTAAACCGAACAATATTTAGTGAATATCATGATGGTGGCTCTACAACGGGTACTTTCATGGTTCGTTGGAATAGATGGAAGTATGTTTACTATGTTGGCCACCCACCTCAATTATTTAACTTGGACGCTGATCCAAACGAATTAACTGATCTTGCAGAAAACATACATCAAGATCCCATTATCGAGGCGGCCTTAATGGAAGGTGTAAATCGCTTGCGAAAAATTTGCGACCCAGAAAAAATAAACTCTCAATGTTTTGCTGATCAAAAACGCCGCATTGAAGAGCTCGGTGGACGGGAAACTTGTATGAATTCCTATAAATTTAACCACACACCCACACCCGCCGAGCAAAATAAACTACTTCCACCCTAATTCATCTGAATGAATTTTGCTTAAATTAAAACTGGTGTCACACATTTGTTACACATCGAGAGATCACTCATCAATTGACAGGCAGTATAATCCTTGTGAATCTACAAGCAGGAATAATGGCAAGTAAATTGTCAACTAACCGCGGTTCGTGGCGTGTGAAACACGGTAAGAGGTTGAGCAAAGCGAACCCTTGTAAAGGGCTTGACCTCAAGTCCATATGGGAGCACCATTTAATCCATGATCCGCGGTCCAATTACATCCATGAGGTCAAAAAATATTTTGTAAGTTTGTCAATTCTCTGGCAGTGGTTTAAAAATTATACAGGACTCGGAAATGAACTTTCACCAAGATGAGCTTTTTAAACTAGTTGAGCAATGGGCTTCTCATTTTGGGTATTATGATGGTCGCATTGATCTGAAGTCTGGAGGCGATCTGACTGAGTTTTGCACGAAACAATGTACTTTGACAACGCACGCACCTTTATGGAGAACTAAACCTGGAAAAGAAAATCCAATACCTGTTACAACGGTTCGCAAAACCTTGGCAAAAATCCTTAGATGGGTGAAGTTTACGAGACACAATATGCATATCTTGCGGCATCCAAAGAAAGATAAGTTGTGCTTATTTTTTATCGTTAAGGCGCGCTTTGTCATGCTTCCTTTCAATATAATGACCGTACCTTTGATGTTAGAGGTTAACGCTATAAAAACTNATATGGGGCTGCGTATTGATGAAATTCATGAATGGCCTGCAAAGACTACTGACGTTGCGCAACAATTACTTGTCAATGAACACGATTGGCCTCAACCTGTTAATTTTGAAACAATTAAGGCATTTGGTGCAATATCTTAACAACCTAGCCACAACAGTTCTGGGTATCAATGCGTTCTCTAACTTGGTTATAACATACTTAACTTAACCGCGGTTCGTGGCGTGTAAAACACGGTAAGAGGTTGAGCGAAGCGAACCCTTGTAAAGGGCTTGACCTCAAGTCCGTGTGGGGCACTATTTAACCCATGGCCCAAAAAAAGTTCAAAGGTTTTTAATCTTCCCAAATTCTGCTAAGTCCGTCAATTAGGTAGTCCTGACAAATAGACGGGGCAACCTTTTTATAATCTTCTATTGTCTTCACTTCTGGACGTTCTTCACGAAATTTTGCCAAAAATATCCTAGCGTTCTCAAAATCTTCCAGATGAACGTAGATTGCTGCCCTCCAACCATTATAACGACTGTGCGAACCCCTATCATACAGAATATTACACCACTCTAAGCTCTTATTAGAATCAGCCATCGCCATATAAAGAAAAGGCATTAATCCCTCATAACCTTTCCTCCCAATTGGATTCATTTCCATTGCTCTTAACAGATAATATTCTGCTTCTTCAAAACGCTTATCATTGCATAGAGCCCAGCCATAGTCATTATTCGAACCATCGTGGCTTGGGTTAAGGTCCAATGCCTGTCTGGCATATTTTAATCGCTGTGGGTAATCTTTTTTAAGATTAAAAGATCTACTATACATAGCAACTGCTTCAGGATTATTAGGGTCAATAGAATAAGCTTTGAACGAAAGATCGTGAAATAATAACTCGTTTTCTATGCGTTGATGTTGATGCACAGACATAAATAAATTACCATAAATTCGTCGAGCTTTAATCACATAGGCGTCACACAAATCTGGATCCTTAGCTATTGCGGTATCGCAAAGATCGAAAAATATTTTGTTTGCAGCTTCATCTGGATCGTCACCAGCCCACGTCTGGTTATATATAGCCAGCGCTTTTAAGTAATTGTCCCAAGCAGACAAAGATGACGGCGATTTCGTCCGTATGCGTTCGTGCTCTTTTCCTTTAAGAGCTGGAAAAATTAATGTTGCTACCTCCTGTGATACCTCGTCTTGCACTTCAAAAATGTCATCCAATGAGCGATCCCAACGTTTAGACCAAACTTGCTGATCATCTTTTGAATCTACTAAGCTTGCTGAAATTCGTATCTTATTGCCACCTTTGCGAATGCTGCCCTCAACGATATAATCTGCGCCCAATCGCTGACCCAGTTCTGATGGTTTTATTGNTTGTCCTTTGAAGCTAAAGGTAGAGTTCCTAGCAATAACTGGAAAAGATTTCCAGGAAGAGAGATTAGCAATTATATCTTCTGTAACGCCATCAACAAAGTATTCTTGTTCTTCATCATTACTCATATTTTTGAACGGCATTACAGCAATTGTTGGTGGCTTGCTTTCAATTATTTCGCTTGAGTCTATTGAAGAACCTGAGGCCCGTGGTTCTAAACCTTCTATGATTACGTCATAAGCATGTAAGACAGTATTTTTTATTTTCTGAGTGCCNAGGTCAGTAAATTNAAATTCTACTTTTTTATTTGCAAAATCATATATTGCTTTTGATAAAGACACCCCCCCTGGTTGGCTTAATACTTCTAATCGTGCAGCATTATTTACCCCCTCGCCATAAAGGTTCGTCCCCTCTACAATCACATCACCTACATTAAGTCCAATACGGAACTGCATCTGTAAATCTTCTGAGACAGAAAGATTACGNTTACTAATCATATTTTGAAATTCAGTAGCACAAACTACTGCGGCTACNGCACTCTGAAATTCGGCAAGAACTGAATCTCCTGCTGTGTTAAAAATACGAGCATCATATTTCTTGAAAAGTTGGTTCATAATATCACGACAGGCCCGAAGACTTCTTAGTGTCGAATTCTCATTTTTTTCCATTAGCGTGCTAAAACTAACAACGTCTGTCACGAATATAACNGCAATTTTACGAATAATTTGATCTTCAGTCATCTAAGCTCTCTTTAGATATAAATAATNTTTGGTCAAAAACTATAACTCTACAAGGGCTGGATTTAAACTAACGGGGGTTAACAACTTCACTACGATTATAACCACAGTGATGCCTCTGAAAATTAGCCCCCCAAGCTGAAAGCGCCTCTATTGCATCCTGTTTTGCATTTCCAAGGCATAGCACACTTTCAATATCAACCTGCTCAAAAACCTCTGTAGCAATTGGACTTGCTCCATGATTTGCTAAACGCACCATCATACTATCGCTGTCAATAAACGATTCAATTAAGGTTGCTTGACTACCGTCTGCAGATACATGCCATTCATAACTAATGCTATTTTCCTCTTTGAGGTCGTAAACATATTTTGATGCACGATCTCTAGCCCATTCTTTAAATCCATCTAAATTTTTTATGCTGCATTGAATTATTAAAACCATACGGTCTGAATGAGAATTTAGCTGAGTCATATTTTCTCCTTTAGCTAGATATTTCATAAGTTATAGTTACTAACCTACATGAAATTAATCTTTTGTCACACCTTTGATGCGCTTGGAGCGATCACTCATCAGTTTACAAGCAATACCATCCTTGTGGATTTATAAGCGAGAATAATATCATGTAATTTTTTATGGCAACTTTCGTCCATGTGGCGGTGCCATTTTTCAATAACTTAGCTGTATAGTTTACCTTAAATAATATTCTTTAATATAAACTTAAGCGCGTTCAAATAACACATGGTCAATGTGAAATTTATATTTGAGCAATGTTTCACGCAGACTTCTTGTGACTGACATTTGTCANCCAGAAGCTACATCAGTTTAGCGACCTGATCTTCCATTCCCTCACTTCCCATCGCGGTATAGCCGCCATCGACTGCAAGATCTGTTCCAGTGATAAAGCTGGCTTTGTCAGAGCATAGAAACACGACAGCATTGCCAACCTCTTCAGGATCACCAGTCCGCCCAAGCATATGCAGTGGAGCAGCAACACCGTTAGTTTTCTCGCGATCGTCATTCGTGACCATCTTCATGATGTTCGACCAAATCCAACCCGGACTGACCGAATTGACGCGGATATTCATTGGCTGCAGCTGCATGGCNGCGTTGCGAGTAATGGCGATGATCGCACCCTTGGCAGCCGAATAGGTCATACGACCGGGTTGGGCAACTTTACCTGAAATGGACGAGAAATTGACGATAGAACCGCCGCCACGCTTTTCCATCTCGGGCGCTACTTTACTGACCAGCACCTGACCTGAAATTAGNTTGATATTCAAAGACTCCTGCCAAATCTGACGGGTCGAGTTCACGCCTTCATCCATATAGGTCGATGCGAGATTCACNAGATAATCGATACCTCCAAACGTCTCGACAGCTGAAAGGACCAACGCGTCAAGCGCATCGTCGCTTGTTATGTCAGTTTCGACGAAAAGGACCCTATCACCCAGCNCATCTGCAAATGCCTGGCCGTCATCAACAGCAATGTCTGCCATGACAATACTTGCGCCCTCATCATGTAAAGCCCGTACAACACCTTGACCAATCAACGTTGACGCGCCTGTTACAACTGCGACTTTGCCTACCATCGATCCCATTTTGTTTCCTCCATTGGTGAACCATATTTATTAAAGCATAAGAGATCATTGGAAATAAGCACCTGCATTTACTTATGTCTCTGGACAAGAGCGCATTTTACGGCTTTCTCATGCGGATTTAGGATACTTAAACGGATGTCAGCACTTTGTTTCTTAAATTTATATTGTAAAAATATAGTAGAACTCATAGCTTGAGATAACTNAGCAGCTTCCNNAGAAGGATCTCATGTCGCAAATAGATCGCTTTCAATTACCTCAAATTGTCAGGAATGACTTCATCTCTGGCAATGTTTTGGTTGAAGGCAATGATCTTGAACTCGCGCGCAGTGCCGTCTCAGATGTGTTCGTGAATCATCGTCTTCGCGCCGCCAAGCCGCAACCTTTGCGTCCTGTTCAGGTGAGTTACAAACGGTTTGATGCTCTGGCTGTTAGCTATTTTGACTATGGACGTGAGCTTGAGGTCGAACCAGATCTTTTTGAGGATTTCTATTTGGTGCAGATCCCATTGCAAGGCCATTCAACAACCCGATGTGGCAGTACCACCGTCGACAACATAGTGGGTATGGCATCTGTGCTGCCTGCTCAAAGAAAAGTTGCGATCCACATGAGCCAAGACGCTAGAAAATTACTTGTTCAGGTTGATCGCAGGAAGGTTACTCAAAAGCTTGAGNCGTATCTGGGTCACCAGCTAACACGGTCCCCCGATTTCAATCTGTCGGCTCATGATGTTGTCGGTTTGAACAGTCCGATGCGCCATGCCATTCTGGGCCTGTTGTCAATACCGTTCGAATCGGCAGGGCTAACGCAGGGGCAGCGCATGATTTCGTCAGCTTTCGAAGACGCCTTTCTTCATTCGCTTCTGTTTGATATCGAAAGTGACATGAGCCCAGCGATTCACGCTGGTGCAATGTCCAGTGCGTGCCCAAAAGCGGTGCGCCGCGCAGAAGAGTATATCGAAGCGAATTTGGCAGAGACTATCTGCATCGAAGACCTAGCCCGAGCTGCAGGGGTGTCAGAGCGTTCCTTGTTCGATGGCTTCAATCGTTTTCGTGANATGACACCCATGCGTTACGTCAAGTTTCGCAGGGTACACAAAGTGCGCGAACAACTGGAAAATGCCGACGAGAGCACGAGCGTTTCGTCGGTTGCCTTTGACTGGGGGTTCAATCACCTTGGCCGCTTTGCCAAGGACTATGCAAATTCCTTTGGGGAAAAACCATCGGACACACTCCATAGATCACGAAAATGATCAGCCGCCGTTTTGTGCCAAAGCCGCTCCGGCCAAAAGTATATACCCCGATAATGCCTGCTTTATAGAGATATTCATATTTTTCCCCAGAGTTTTCGAATTCAGACTCGGTCGTTGCCAGCCCATTCCATTTTGGCATTTATTGATTCAAGTTCGGTTTTAGCGAAGCGGGAGAAAGTATTTGAAAGTGCCTTCATTGCGATACCGACCATCAGTTCCAGAACCTGAGTCTCTGAGTATCCGGCGTNAAGGAACGTTCTAACTTCGGCGTCGTCCGCTTTGCCCCGAGTGTCCAACATGTGTTTAACAAAATGGTGTAGCGCTTGTAATTTGGCGTCTTCAGCGGCGCGACCNTCGCGNACTGCATTNATTGCGTCACCGTCAAGTTTGGCCATACGCGCACCGGATGAATGTGCGGCCACACAATACTTGCAACCATTACGTGCCGACGCCGTCAACAAGATAAGCTGTTGTTCGGCAAAGCTGAAACTAGTTTTGCTCAAAAGCTTGGACAGCGTCAAATACGCCTCCAGAACTACAGGGGCATTTGCCATCTCTTTGTAGAGGTTCGGCAAGAACCCACCCATGCTTTTGGCGGCACCTTCCAGCCAGGGCTTTGCTGCATCAGGGGCTTCGTCGATTTCAAGCGGATTAACATCCATTTTCTATTTCCTTCTTTTTTAACTATTAAAATTTTACATTAATTGATTTATTAAACTGCTAAGCTAATTTAAATGCATTTGCATATATCTAGTCATATTTAAGTGTGTTTGCAAGTAAGATAGTGAGGGAAACTTTGCAAAAACACGACAATAACGAAACCACATGCAGTCTTTGTTGGGCCGGGTCAAAAAATCAACAGAACTTTAACATTTCCAAGAGCTCAGCCGTTTCGGGCTCCCGATGCCAAATGCTAGGCCAGCGGATGCGCTGAACGTGGCATCCCAAAAACTTGACGTAGCTGGCCTTTGGCAATCGCTAATTTTCCAGACAGATCGATAGCACCAGCACGTCCACCAGACTGTTTGTTGATCCAGGCTTTTGCCTTGGCGTCGTCGTGGAACGTGTCAGTGATATTGTTTGGATTATCGAAATTCTCAACGAAAGCATCAGCAATCATTTGCTGAATAGAGTCATCGCCTTCTTTACCTGTCGAGCCATATTGAGAAATCAGCATTCGTTGACCTGCCTTAGTCAGAGGCTCAAGCAACGTGTTGTTGAATCTGTTCGTGTTATAACCGATTTCGTTAAAATACTTATCGAAAGTGGCGTTCATCCAAGCTTCGCTGTAATCACCAGCGGTGTTATTTTTGAACTCAGACAAGAGAACCTTAATCTGGCGATAATTATTATTGGCACCTTGCCCTCCGATTGGATCAAGTGTGTTTGCTGTATCACCTACAGCCATAACAGCCGTACCCGACGGCAATTTCGCGACAGGCTTCTTGTAGCACGGGTGTACCGCGCCTTTTAACCAACCTTTTTCATCAGTCAATTCAGCATTCTTGATCCAATTGTAATCCCAAGGGTACATCTCTTTAAATACGGACTTAGCGACATCCAATACTTCTGACCCAGTCTTGGCATTGTCAAATTTATCAATTGCGCTTCCCTCTTTGGCCTCAAAAACCAAACTCCAACACTGATAGCCATCTTTGTGCCAATACGGCACACTAAATTGTTCACCGTCAGAGCCGTAAAAGTTAAACTTAATCCCATGGGTAAAATGGATACCATCTTTGGATCGGTCCATATCGACATTCTTTATCGTGATCAGTGCAAGTTTGCGCTGCGGTTTAGCGTATATGCTACGCTCCTCATCTACGTCAAACAGCTTGCCAATCTCTGCCTTACCCGCAGCAACAAAGGTGATGTCATGTTCTTGGGCGATCTTGTCCAAACCTTCCAAGTCGACATTTCCAATAACTGTTTTACCACCCCGCTCCTCAAAATCCTTTTCCCAGCGATAGCTCTGAAGCCGAACATCAATCGCAAGAGCTGGGCGCGAAAACCGGCCCATCAGATCAAGAAGTTGACGCCCAGGTTTCCCCGGTTTTGACGAGTATTTGGGCGAAAAAGTTAAATGAACGCCATTGATCGGGGTAGTGCCGTCCCAATGATTGATACCAAGTTCATTTTCTAGATCGAGCGAACCAGCAAATCTACACGCCGTACCAGTGGGCGGTACTTTGGTCATCCAGTCTTTACCACTTAACCCAGTAAAAATGCTGACATCGTGTCCTTGCTCGATCAAACCGATACCCAGCGTTAAACCACTAACACCAGATCCAATTATCGCTACCTTACTCATAAGCATCACTCCCTCAAAAAAATTTAGTTTCTGAACCTAACCAATCCAGAGCTTTCTTGCTCCAATTGGAAAACAAGTAAAAAGCTTATGCTATCCGTATACTGATGATTTTATCCTTAGGCTGCGATATATGCCTTAGAACTATGATCATACCAATCAATAGGTGCTTGGCTTGAACCAATGTGGGGGCACTATTTAAAGGATGAAATAAAAACTTGACGCTTGGAATTTTTATTAGCCCACCATTAGTCACCTAATAATATTATTTTCCCCTTAAAATCAAAAAAACCGTATGTTAATAGCTAGAGCACAAAAAAAATGGATCATTTCTGCGATGGAAAGAATACAAAGTGACTGCTTAATAATTGGCGGGGGTGTGGCTGGGCTGGCAATAGCCCAAAGTTTGGTTAAACAATACAAAAATGTATTCTTAATCGAAAAAAATAACTCTTTGGGACAAGAAGTTTCTAGTCGAAATTCAGAAGTTATTCATGCAGGCCTTTATTACAAAAAAAACTCACTCAAAGCCAAGTTATGCGTTGAGGGCAAACACCTATTATATGATTACCTAAATAAAAACGAATTACCCTTCAAAAAATGTGGTAAGTTCGTAGTTTCTGTTAATGATCAGGAAACAAAAAAGCTTCATGAGATAAAAAATAATGCTCTCGAATGTGGCGTTGAAGATTTAGAATTCAATGATCGTGAATTACTAAACTACCCATTTATAAAATTTTCAGAAGCATTATATTCTCCGTCTTCAGGTATATTTGATAGCCAATCCTTTATGATGTCATTGAAAAATGAGTTTGAGCAGAATGGTGGATTAGTACTATTGAGAAACATAAGTTTAAAAATTGAGAAAAGTGCGACGGGTTTTGAGGTTCTAGTTAAAGATAAAAATACAGGAGAAGTATTTATTATTGAAACTAATTTACTGATTAATAGCTCCGGTTTAAATGCCGCAATAATAGCTAATGACTATTATGGTGAAGAAAAATTCAAAAATAAATTTATAAAAGGTGAATATTATAGTTATCAAGGTAAAGAGCAGCTAGACCATCTGATCTACCCTCTTCCAACTGAAAACAGTCTAGGGTTACACGCAACTTTAGATCTTGGAAAAGGTATAAGATTTGGCCCATCGGCTCATTTAACAAACGATATCTGTTACTCTCTTGATAAAAACAATAAAGATTTATTTCTGAAAAAAGTTAAATCCTACTGGCCGTCAATTATAAAAGAAAATCTGTTGCCAGCCTACTCTGGCATTAGACCAATACTGGAAGGTCAGGATGATTTTCTGATAGATTTTTCAGAAAATACTGAAAGCTTATTAGTTAATGTACTTGGTTATGCTTCTCCTGGCTTAACATCTTGCCTAGCACTTGCTAAATATATAAAATCTAAGATTTCTTATATTGGCATTTAAAAACTTTAAAATTATCAACTTGGCACACATTTAGAACGCTTCAAGAATTCATTCATCAATTGACAGCCACAATAATCCGTGTGAATTTATAGGCTGCATCACCAGTAGCTTATTCTTTAAAGTTCCTTTGCCCCAGTGGGACACCATAATTTATGATAATCTACCAATGAAATTATACTCTGAGAAAAGCACAATAAATTGTTTAATAATCATTATCAAAGAAATGTTCTTTCTCAAAATTCTATATTAAGCCTTAAGGTTTGAAAGCAACATATGTTTATCCCAATTAGCTTTAAAATTCCAAATCGTTTGTCTAATGATCAGTTTCATTTTGAAGTGTTGAGGTCAGAATTCTGTGAACTCGATTACGAGGCCGTGATGTCGAGTAAAGAAAGACTACGCCATGTTTTTGCTAAAAATGACGAATGGCCAGAAAGTGACATGAGTTTCGAATTTAATAAAAATGACTTAATCATGCATGAAAACGAATTTAACAATAGAGAAGCTTTTGCCTACGCAGTTTTTAATCCGGGAAAAGATAATTACATTGGATGCGTGTATATTAGACCGACAGAGCAAGAAAACTACGATTGTGAGGTATACCTATGGGTGAAAGACAGCGCGGTTTTTTTGGATGAATCTCTCTTTGAAACAGTAGACAATTGGCTACAAAAAGAGTGGCCATTTAAGCAACGGGCTTATCCTGGGCGTACTATTACTTGGAAAGAATGGGAGCAGTGATGCGTTTGGTAGTTAAGACCATTGGTTATGGCAGAAGGGTATAAAAATATAACATGGACCATCAAAAGTTTCTGAATGGCTTATCAAATGAGGTGCGTGAAAACCTCACGCAACGTCTTGATGGGCCAGGGTTGTTGCGAATTGCAGTTCATTGCGGGTTAATTGTTGGGTTCGGTTTTGCTATTTATTTAGGCTTGCCCGGTTGGGAAATACTTATGATACCACAGGGTATATTGATTGTATTTTTGTTTACACTGTTACATGAAGCTGTGCATCAAACACCATTTAAAACTCGTTGGTTAAACGACTTGGCTGCACGCTTAAGCGGGTTTTTGATTTTTTTGCCGTCTTCATGGTTCAAATATTTTCATTTCGCACATCATCGCTTTACACAGAACCCAGAAAAAGATCCTGAATTAGAAATTGAAAAACCTAATAATACATTAAGTTATATCCATCATATTTCGGGAATTCCAACATGGGTTGGCCACTTTAAAACACTATTAAAAAATGCCCTGGGTGATTGCAGTGCGCACTTCCTACCAAATAAGGCAGAGACACGTATTGTTAAAGAAGCTCGGCTACTTCTTTTAGCTTATACAATGATTTTATGTGGTGCGATATTCATCGGGTCTGCTACGTTGATCTGGGTCTGGATTCTTCCCTTATTATTGGGTCAACCTTTCTTAAGGCTTTACCTTCTCGCGGAACATGGACTTTGCCCAATGGTGGCAAACATGTTTGACAACACACGGACGACTTATACTAATCGGGTTGTTCGATTTTTCGCGTGGAATATGCCATTTCACACCGAACACCACACATACCCAACGGTTCCATTTCATAAGCTGCCTGAACTTCATGACCATATGCAAGGCGAAATCATACATAGAGAAACTAGCTATACGTCCTTTACGGGCAAATACATAACGAAGATAAAAAGATAGTTTCAGGTTGTTCTAAATAAGAAAATGAATAAAGTATTATTGAGGTAATTAATTAAAAGAGGGTAAACATGGCTATCATAACGAAAAGTTCAATAAAAATTACAAAAGGTTTTGATACTTGGCAGGCAATGGTAAAATCACAAGAAGATAAGCTTAACGAAATGGGAATTAAGTTTTTATTTGCTGGTACCGAAAAAGACGATTCCACTCAACTTCACGCAATTATGCTATTCCCCAGCATGGAAGTGCTGCAGGCTTTCGGTACAGATGAAGAACTGACAGAGATAAGACGACAAGCGGGTGCGGTTATCGAGACTGGTGTAATGACACCAATATCAGAGGAATATTTCACTAACTACCCTGATGCTTTTACCAAGCATTAAGCTTTTAAAGAATCCAAACTTGTTTACCAATTTGGATTATGTTTATAGAAAGTCAGGCATTCATGTGGGTGTCCTATTAGCTTGCGAATAATTCTCGATCCTAAGATGAAAAAAGTTAAAAAAGCATTTCCATCATTAGAAACAAGCTAAGCTGGATCTATCAATAACAAATCAATTCTCTTAAATCGGGCATTCGGAAAATTTCGAACCAACAGTTTCGATCACTTCACTTATTTTCCCAACTTCATTACATATTCCAACAATATTAGGATATTGCGCAAAGGGATCTCCGTTGCATGCATCTCTCAAAATACCAAACCCTCCTGTCTCTTGAACGGTACGTACGCATGTATACAAGAATATATCAGCATAAGAACACCTGGATCCAGTTAAAAAAGGTTTTGAAGTATCAGATCCTACTAGATTATTCTCAAGAAATTTTGATCGATTGTGATGGAGTGTAGTTAAATTCTTTATACCAATCTCTTTACCGCCCTCAGCAAGAGTATCAGTCAACCTGAGATTTCTCCAGAAAG
>NZVF01000012.1 GCA_002698165.1 Planktomarina sp.
TAAAGATCTTACCGATACGCTTTCCGCTGTGGATATTGTAACTATCGCAGTCAAGGAACTTGGCGGAAGAGGTGGCGGTGGGCGTGTTGATATGGCTCAGGGTGGCGCGCAATCTGCAAAAAATGTCGNTAAGGCAATATCTGCGGTGAAGCAAATGCTGGAAGGNTAACTGANAATNNAGGCTTTATGGGCATATCTCACANCAATGCCTTGAGTTTCAACAAGCTTGCTGCGTATGNNACCGNGGNTANGTCAGTTTTATAAATTCGTATGGTGGGATTTTCTTAGCTCAGGGCGGNTCTTAGGAGCATTNAAAGGGTACCNAAAATACCCGTAACGTGGCCGCTCAGNTTCCCNGNCTGAANGTAGCACATGAGNGTTACCAATCGTCTGATTATCANTCAGCTATTAAATTAGGTAAGNGCGGATTTCANCNCAGTTTCGTGATTATTGAGTGTGTTNANTAATATTTTATTGTTTTAAATCATTANNTTATGTAATTTAGNTCAAGCCGTGCGNGCTGCNCGCTTTCGTTCGTGTGGATCTAAATGAACTTTACGTAACCTTATNACTTTGGGGGTCACCTCTACCANTTCATCATTATCAATATAGGCAATGGCCTCTTCCAATGACAATTTCATTGGAGTGGTAAGCCGTACCGCCTCATCAGTACCGCTNGCTCGAACATTTGTTAGTTTTTTACCTTTTAGGGGATTAACCTCCAAGTCGTTTTCTCGATTATGTTCTCCGATGATCATACCCTGGTACACGTTTTCCTGAGCGCCTATGAAGAATTTACCTCGATCCTCAAGGTTAAATAACGCGTAGGGTACAGACGACCCATTTTCCATTGAAATAAGAACACCCGCACGACGACCAGGTATTGATCCTTTATGTGCTGACCAAGCGTGAAAAACTCTGTTTAAAACACCCGTTCCACGAGTATCTGTCATAAACTCTCCCTGATAACCAATCAAACCACGTGATGGAACATGCGCAATTACGCGGGTTTTACCTACTCCTGCTGATTTCATTTCAGCTAANTCACCCTTCCTAGCTCCAGTAAGTTTCTCGATAACAACACCAGAGTATTCCTCATCTACATCTATTGTTACTTCTTCTATTGGTTCTAACCGAATTCCATCTTCTTCCCGAAACAGTACTCTGGGGCGACTTATTGAAAGCTCAAATCCTTCCCGACGCATATTTTCTATTAAAACACCCATCTGTAATTCACCACGTCCAGCGACTTCAAAAGACTCACCNCTTGGTGTNTCAGTCACTCGTATAGCGACGTTGGTTTCCGCCTCATCCATCAAACGTTTTCGAATAATTCTACTTTGTANCTTTTTTCCATCTCGTCCAGCTAATGGGCTATCGTTAATTCCAAAAGTNACNGAGATTGTTGGAGGGTCTATTGGAAGAGAGGGCAACGCTTCACTTACATCAAGGGCACATATAGTGTCCGCCACAGTCGCCTTGGACATCCCAGCTAATGATACAATGTCCCCAGCAACTGCTTCATCGATAGCGGTTTTTGATAAACCGCGAAAAGCTAAAATCTTTGTACAGCGAAACTGCTCAATACGTTCACCATCACGAGCTACAGCTTTAACAGTTTCACCAGCCTTTAAGCGACCTGTCTCAACACGGCCCGTTAAGATCCTACCTATAAATTGATCTGCCCCAAGAGTTGTTGCAAGCATCGAAAATGGTTCGTTAACTCGCTTTTGCTGATTAGGTGGCTCAACGTGGGTGATGATTAAATCGAACAAAGCCGATAAATTTGATCGCGGTCCATTCAGTTCAGGATCGGCCCATCCGGCTCTACCAGATGCATAAAGTATTGGGAAATCTAGTTGCCCTTCATTTGCATTTAACGCTGCAAAAAGATCAAAACATTCGTCCAACGCTCTGTCTGGCTCAGCATCTGGTTTGTCGACCTTATTAACAACTACTATTGGTTTTAGGCCTAAAGCCAAAGCCTTAGATGTTACAAATTTCGTTTGTGGCATTGGGCCTTCTGCAGCATCTACAAGCAAAACCACACCATCCACCATTGATAAAATTCGTTCAACTTCACCACCAAAATCGGCGTGTCCCGGAGTATCAACGATGTTGATGCGCGTACCTTGCCATTCCACTGATGTTGCTTTTGCTAAAATTGTAATCCCACGCTCACGTTCCAGATCATTACTGTCCATGGCACGTTCAGTAGTTGTTTGATTTTCTCGGTATGTTCCAGATTGTTTCAACAGTTCGTCAACTAGGGTAGTTTTCCCGTGGTCAACGTGTGCGATTATAGCGATGTTACGCAGGTCCATTACTTGCCTCTTCCTTGCTCAACGCGGCGCCTATACTGCCTAACGCTGAAAGGAAAGGGTTACTTTTCAGGTATTAGTCCTCTTGGTGCAAATCTTAATACAAGAATTAAAATAAGGCCCATTGTTAATAATCTCATATGGGCTACTGACTCCAACAAATGCAAACGTAAAACATTTTCATCTGCCATTCCAGCAGTGATGCCTTTCATCAAGATCGCTCCCATAGGTTCCACTTGNACCCATAGAAAGAAAATTAAAAAACCACCTAGGACCGAACCAAAATTATTCCCTGAGCCACCCACAATTACCATGACCCAAATTAAAAACGTAAACCTTAAAGGTTGGTATGAGCCAGGAGTCAGTTGACTATCTAAAGTAGTCATCATTGCTCCTGCTATACCACAAACTGCTGATCCCAGAATAAAAATCTGTAAATGGCGGGCTGTTACATTTTTTCCCATAGCACCAGCCGCAATCTCATTATCACGAATTGCTCGCATCATTCTGCCCCACGGACTTGCTAGAGCCAATTGAGCAAGAGTTAGAATAACAAGAAGTACAATAGTGAAAAGGCCAGCATAACCTAACTTAACAAAAATCGACGAGGCGGTAACTGGATCTGCCCCAAAACTACCTACAAATTCCAAAAAGCTGGTACTTTCTTGAAGATCTATTTCATACGGAACTGGGCGGGGCAGGCCGCTTACATTTTTTACACCTCTTGCAAGCCAATCTTCATTTTTTACTATTGCTATAATTATTTCTGAAATTCCTAAAGTTGCTATTGCAAGGTAATCAGAACGCAGACCAAGGGCCGTTTTACCTATCAACCAAGCTGCACTTGCGGCTAAAACACCACCCATAGGCCATGACAACACAGTCATAAAACCCCATGATTTATAATTTTCACCACCAAAATTTAATCCGCCCAAATAACCAGTGCCAGCAGGATTAACTGCCTCAACAGCTTCAACGCCCCCATCAAAAACGTATCTATAAAGAAAGAACCCAATTATCAGTACACCAATAAGACTAAATACTTTAGTTCTTCCAGGTGCCATTTTAGTCTGTACAAGTATAGCTGCCGTAACAGTTGCCGCTCCCAAAAGGAGTCCCAATAAGACCTGTGCGCCCCCTGCGGCCCATGCATCGGTAGTTGGAGGCATTGAAATAAGAACTGCCGCGAGTCCTCCGAGCGCCACAAACCCTACGACTCCAACGTTAAAGAGACCCGCAAATCCCCACTGCAAATTTACCCCGAGGGACATAATGGCTGAAATCAAACCCATGTTTAAAATAAAAAGAGCAGTGTTCCAACTCTGGATAAACCCAGTGGCAGCAATCAGGCAGGCCACAACAACAAATAACCCAATATTTTTTACAGTTTCATTCATACTGATTGTCCCCTAAACAAACCAGTTGGTCGATAAAGCAGTACAATGATTAAAATCGTAAAACTAACAGCAAATTTATAATCAGTAGACAGAAGTTGTACTAAGCCGCTTGGTTCAAGATTTTCTGGCATTAGGTATTTAAGTACCTTCTTTAGTGGGTAAGTTATTAAAACTTCTGAAAAAGCGACAACAAAACCACCAGCTATTGCACCGAGTGGATTACCCAACCCACCAACGATGGCAGAAGCAAATATAGGAAGTAAAAGTTGAAGAAATATAAAGGGTTTGAAAGATTTATCTAATCCATAGAGAGCGCCTGCCGTAGCCGCTAGGGCACCAACTATAATCCATGTTACCATCACGACTTTATCGGGATTGATGCCCGATAAAAGTGCTAAATCTTCATTATCCGAAAATGCACGCATAGATTTTCCTGTACGTGTACGATTCAGAAACCAAAATAAAGCTACCACAAGGATAATTGCCGTAACAATCGTTATTCCCTGCGTTGTTTTAAAAGCTAAACCTTCTTTAAGGCCCGTTAATAATTTAAACTCTTTGGCAGAAATAATAAAACGCTCGCCATCAACAAAACGCTGATCATTCGGGCCTATGACAAAACGGACCAATCCATTCATAACAAACATGACACCCATGGAAACTATTACTAGAATAACTGGTGCTGCTTTTTTTCGACGATAAAATTGATAAACCAATTTATCAGTCGTGAGTAATAATGCAGCTGTCGCAGCAATTCCCAATGGAATTGCTAGCAGTGCTGTAGGTAACGGCCCTAACGAAATTCCCCAGCTTTGAAACAGCCAGGTAAATAAAATTGTTACCATTGCACCAAATGCCATGGTGTCGCCATGCGCAAAATTTGAAAACCTTAGGATGCCGTAGATTAACGTAACGCCTAAAGCTCCGAGTGCAAGTTGGCTACCATAAGCAACTGCTGGAATGAGTACATAATTAGAGAGCGCTACTATCGCATTCAAGATATCAACCATTATCAACCACCTAAAAAAGATTTTCGAACTTCTGGGTCTGCTAAAAGAGCAGCTCCCGTATCGGTGAAACGATTAGACCCTTGCACCATGACGTAACCCTTATCGGCTATAGACAGTGCTTGACGCGCATTTTGCTCAACCATCAGAATAGAAATTCCAGTCTTGGCAACTTCGATTATTCGATCAAAAAGTTCATCCATAACTATGGGAGACACACCAGCGGTTGGCTCATCCAGCATCAAAACTTTTGGTTTGGTCATTAAAGCACGTCCGACAGCCACTTGCTGTCGTTGACCACCAGACAATTCTCCTGCAGCTTGTTTTTGCTTTTCCTTTAAGATTGGAAATAAGTCATATACTTGCTGCATCGTGATATTTATGTCGTCACGCCTCAGAAAGGCACCCATTTCAAGGTTTTCTTCTACCGTTAAAGAAGTAAAGACATTCGACGTTTGTGGTACAAATGCCATTCCTTTGGCTACTCGGTCTTGTGGAGAAAGTGCACTAATATCCTCGCCATCCAGCCTGACAGATCCCTTATGCATATTAAGCATTCCAAAAACGGCCTTCATTGCTGTGGACTTGCCTGCTCCATTTGGACCTACTATCACCGCGATCTGGCCCGGATCGACAGCAACAGTACATCCGTGTAAAATATCTGCTCCAGTACCGTACCCACCAGTCATATCCTCACCGATTAAGAATGGGCTCGACATTATGCTACCCCCTTACTTTTTCGGCCCGTGCCTAAATAAGCTTCAATAACCTGCTCGTTGGATTTTATTTCTTCTATCGTTCCCTTTGTCAGAACCTTTCCTTCGGCCATCACTATNACGGGATTGCATAACCTACCAATGAATTCCATATCATGTTCAATCATACAGAAAGTATANCCGCGCTCTNTATTAAGTCGTAAAATTGCNTCNCCNATGGTATTTAAGAGTGTGCGATTAACTCCTGCTCCGACCTCATCAAGGAATACTATTTTGGCATCAACCATCATAGTTCGACCCAATTCTANGAGCTTTTTNTGACCTCCAGACAANTTTCCAGCTTTTTCATCTTTAAGATGGTCGATTGTCAGAAATTCAAGCACCTCAACAGCNTTANNAGCGAGTTGGCGTTCTTCATCAGCTATACGCTTGCGGCCAAACCACGTGTTCCAAAGTGTTTCGCCAGTTTGACCCGCAGGAACCATCATAAGATTTTCAAGCACTGTCATAGAAGAAAACTCNTGNGCTATCTGAAATGTGCGTAAAAGACCTTTGTGGAATAACTCATGTGGTGGGACTCCGGTAATGTCTTCTTCCCTCATCGTAACAGTTCCAGAGGTGGGTGGAAGTACGCCGGCTATAACGTTAAATAAAGTAGTTTTTCCCGCTCCATTAGGTCCGATTACACCTGTAATAGATCCTTCATCAATTTCTATTGAAGATCCGTCTACGGCTCGAAAACCACCAAAGTGCCGATGCAGGTTTTTAACCCTTATCATTCCTAATCCTTGTAAAGCTTATACGAAAACAGCCCCACTGAAAAGTGGGGCTGTTTCTATTTTTTTATAGATTTTAGCGATATTTAACAGTAACTTCTGCACCATCAGCGTAACCAACTTGACGGTAATTACCAGCAGACTCGCCTGGTCCAATTAGCTCAACAGCGGACGCACCATCATAATCGATGTCTACACCAGCCGCCACAGCTTGCAGCGCTAATCCCAACTGACCCGGTTGTATCTTAAGACCAGGTGCATTTGCTACGTCCATTACATGGTCTTTGTAGACTGAAGGATCTGATGAACCAGCAGATTGCATGGCCAACATAATGAGAGCAGCGGCATCATAAGATTCTGCTACAAATGGTGCTGTACCATCAAAGCCTGCGGCAGAGCTTAAACCAGCAAATATACCTGCGCCNGCACTATTCGTACCGGGTACCTGACCTGTTGANCCATCAATCTCAGAACCGAAGTTATTAACTAACGTGTTTGAAATCATACCGTCAGGGAAGTGGAAGGTATCAAATGCGCCAGAATCTAAAGCTGCGCGTACAATTCCAGATCCACCTTGATCAACNTAACCAGCAACAACCAATCGATCGCCTCCNGCTGCCGCTAATGCTCCAACTTCAGCTGAGTAATCAGCCTTACCATCTTCATGGGCAGCNTTAATTGTTACGGTNCCGCCTGCAGCCTCAAATGCTGCTTGGAAACTATCNGCTAAACCTTTACCNTAATCNTTGTTGGTGTANGTAACAGCAACCTCTTTNATGCCATTCTCCATCAGCACTTCCGTCATCACCACACCCTGACGAGCGTCAGATGGCGCAGTACGGAAAAACAGACCATTATCNTCNGCAGTTGATAGACCTGGTGAAGTTGCGGATGGAGAGATCATAACCATGCCGTTTGCCAAAGCCACGTTTGANAAAATTGCACCGGTAACACCAGAGCAGTCTGCACCCATAATGCCTTTAACACCGTCAGATGTTATTTGGCGCTCTGCGACCGCGGTGGCCGCTCCAGAATCAATACAGGTTGAATCTCCACGTACAGACGTAACCGTAGATCCNCCCAAAAGTGCACCACTGTCGGTAACTTCGGCCATGGCTAATTCAGCACCNTGGGCCATTGGGGGTGTAAGCGATTCAATTGGACCAGTGAAACCAAGAATTACACCGATTTTTATGTCTTCTGCGGCAGCAATGCCTGCAGTAAGAGCAATGGCGGTTGNCGCCATAAGCAGTTTTCTCATTTTTTTCTCCCAAATGGAATACATATCCAGCCATCAGGATAATAGGGGTTGAAGGAAAAAGGAAGTCTATTTTGAAATATACTAAATATTTTATNTTTTATGCAGCTTTTAATTAGCTAACCGAGACGCTTGCGCGCCTCGTTCNCGATACGGTGTCGTATCATAATGAGCGCGGTAGCATTTTGAAAANTGAGAAGGGGAAGCAAANCCNCACGCAAGAGCAACATTAATTACGGACATATCAGTCTGCATCAAAAGGTTCCGNGCTTTTTGAAGTCGCAANTCCATGTAATAGCGCTTTGGAGAACGATTTAGATAACGCCGAAATAAACGTTCCAGTTGTCTTGTGGACATCCCNACCTCACGNGCCAAAATTGAAGGGCTCATTGGNTCTTCAATATTGCGTTCCATTTCTTGAATGACCAAGCTTAGTTTTGGATGCCTAACTCCAATACGAGTAGGGATTGAAAGCCGCTGTGTATCTTGATCTGTTCTAATTGATGAGTATATCAACTGATCGGCAACAGCNTTCGCGAGATCCTCACCATGTTGCTCGGCGATCAACTTCAACATCAAATCTATCGAAGATGTTCCCCCAGCTGTGGTTATTCTATTTCCATCAATCACAAAAACGGACTTAGTTAGTTCAACATCATCAAATTCTTCTGTAAAACTATCTTGGTTTTCCCAGTGAATGGTCGCCCGCTTTCCGTTTAACAAACCAGCTTTAGCCAGACTAAATCCGGCAGTGCATAAACCTCCTATCAAAGGACCCTTCCGAGCTTCACGACGAAGCCAATTTAGTAGACGCTTAGTAGTGGTATTTTTAATATTAATACCACCGCAAACCATGACAGTATCGTCACGTTGAACCTCCTTCAAATCACTTTGAACACCATATTCAATGCCACCGGAACAAAATACAGGTTGACCAGTCTCAGACATTAATGTCCACGAATAAAGTTCCCGGCCAGACATTCTGTTTGCAATACGTAAAGATTCAACCGCGGCAGTGAAACACAGCATCGTAAAATCATGTAGTAACACAAACACAAAGCGTCGAGGCTTTAATGGTGGATCTTGAATGTCAACAACTTGATCAGAAACATCCATTTGAATAACCTTTTCAAGCATCTGAATTAGGCCTATGCTATNTTCCTTTGGCCTTGAAGTTTAAGGCCGTCAAGTGGTTAAATTAAAGTGATATATTTTGCTGTGGTTTATCAATTAAAATCACTATAACTATGAATNTTAATATTGTTATTAATCGGAGCGTATTATTATGACTGTTTGGCAAAAAACTGATTGGCGAAGCAAGCCNAGAATCCAAATGCCTGACTATGCAGATAAGACTGTATTGAATGCAGCAGAAAAGCAGTTGAGTAAGTATCCCCCGCTGGTTTTTGCCGGTGAGGCAAGATCTTTGCGTCAGAAATTAGCATCCGTCAGCCGTGGTGAGGCATTTTTGCTCCAGGGTGGAGACTGTGCAGAAAGCTTCGAAGAGTTCTCTGCAGATAACATCAGAGATACATTCAAAGTCATGCTTCAAATGGCAATGGTTTTAACTTATGGCGCGAAAGTCCCCGTTGTAAAAATTGGACGTATGGCTGGACAGTTTGCCAAACCCAGGTCAGCAGCAACTGAAATTCAAGATGGTGTNGAATTACCCAGTTACAGGGGAGATATTATTAACGAATTGGATTTTAANGCAAAAGCAAGACATCCTAATCCAAAAAAGATGTTACAGGCCTACACGCAAGCAGCTGCAACATTAAATCTTTTGCGAGCATTCTCAAAAGGGGGCTTCGCAGATATACATCAGGTTCANTCATGGACTTTGGGNTTCACAGAATCGGAAAAAGCATCTGCATATAGAGAGGTCGCAAATAGAATTTCTGATGCTCTNGATTTTATGCAAGCCGCCGGATTGAACGCTGATAACAGCGTAGAATTAGGTACAGTTGATTTTTACACATCGCATGAAGCCCTTTTATTAGAATATGAAGAAGCATTGTGTCGTTTAGATAGTACATCAGGNAAATACATAGCTGGNTCTGGTCATTTTATATGGATCGGTGACCGNACACGACAGCCTGATGGTGCACACGTTGAATTCTGTAGCGGNGTACAAAATCCAATTGGCCTAAAATGTGGTCCNACAACNTCNGAAGANGATTTAAAAACTTTGATGAACAAGCTTAACCCTGAAAATGAATCAGGCCGTTTGACCTTNATAGCGCGTTTTGGAGCNGGGTCTGTTGAGGAGCATCTTCCACGCCTCGTAAAAGTTGTAAAGGAAGAGGGGGCNAATGTGGTTTGGACCTGCGATGCAATGCATGGAAATACAATTAAGGCCTCTTCTGGCTACAAGACGCGGCCATTTGAAAGTGTTCTGCGAGAAGTACAAGAATTTTTTGCCATTCATCGCGCGGAAAATACAATTCCTGGTGGAGTTCACTTTGAAATGACAGGGCAAGATGTAACAGAATGCACAGGTGGAGTCCGAGCGGTAACGGATGAAAACCTTTCAGATCGTTACCATACCGCCTGTGATCCACGATTAAACGCTTCACAATCACTCGAATTAGCGTTTTTGGTTGCTGAAGAGCTGGGAAAAACGAGGAATACAAAGTCCGTAAAGGTTGCGAGCTAGACGGTGATAACAATCATTATTTAAAATAAAATTAAATAATAAAATTACTATAAACAATAAGTTATTAAATTTTATTAATGTATTTTTAATTAATAATAGTGAGGCGTTAAATGCTAAGGTCAATGACAGGAATTTCGACGCTGAGTGGCTCGTCTGGACCTTATGATTGGTCCATGGAGCTAAGAGGGGTAAATAATAAAGGCCTAGATATACGCGCTCGTGTCCCAGAGTGGCTGGTCGGTTTAGATCAAGAAGTAAGAAAAACTATTTCATCTGTGATAAAACGGGGATCAATACAATTTAACTTAAAAATTTCCCTTTCTGATGGGCTAAATGATCGAAAAATAGATTTAGAAAGACTAGATAACATTCTAAGTAATGTTGCCACCATCTCTAAAGTAGCAGAAGAAAAAGGCTTGGTGATTTCACCGATAAGTTTAACGGACATTTCGGTACAACATGGATTTATAGACTTTGAAGGCTCTGAGGAACACAAAGTTTCCGTCACCAAAGCGATCATTTCCCATTTACCAAGGTTGATTGAGGACTTTCAGAAAGCGCGAAGCGCAGAGGGTAAAACTTTACAAAAAGTATTGCAAAGCGGGGTCATAAAAATGGAGCGCCACTTAACCGCCTGCAGCGCAGCTATAGCGAAACGACCATTAGAATTTAAAGTTTCTTTTGAAAAAGCAATTCAAAACCTTAAACAAGAAATCCAACCAGATCGGCTGGCACAAGAATTGGCAATTTTAGCAGTCAAAAGTGATGTAACAGAAGAAATCGACCGACTAAAAGCACATATAGATGCAGCAAATACGCTTTTAAAGTCACNCAATCCAGTTGGTCGAAAATTTGATTTTCTAATGCAAGAGTTTAACAGGGAAACAAATACNTTGTGCGCAAAATCTAATTCAAAAGAATTGACGGCAATTGGTATTGAAATGAAGGTGACGATTGATCAGATGCGAGAGCAGGTACAAAATGTCGAATAATAAGCGTCGTGGTTTGTTAATCATNCTTTCATCGCCGTCTGGGGCAGGGAAATCAACACTTTCTCGGCGGCTTATGAAATGGGACAATTCNTTATCTTTTTCAATTTCTTCGACGACGAGATCTATTCGATCCGGTGAAACTAATGGTAAAGACTATTATTTTATNAGTGAAAACGAATTCGCTGCNCAAGTTGCTTCTGATCAAATGCTGGAGCATGCACAGGTATTTGGTTATTCTTATGGCTCGCCAAAAGCACCTGTCGCAGACGCAATAAATAGCGGGAAAGATGTATTGTTCGACATTGATTGGCAAGGCGCTCAGCAGATTTCGAATTCAACGCTCCAGGAGCATGTTTTATCAATTTTTATTTTACCACCATCCATTAATGAGTTGAAAAGCCGACTAGAAAAGCGCGGCCAAGATTCTTCTGAAATTATTAGTAAACGTATGGAGAAAAGCTGGGATGAAATTAGCCATTGGGCAGGATATGATTACGTGCTTATAAATGATGATTTGAACGAAACCGAAACAAGATTAAAGTCAATTGTAACAGCTGAACGCCTGAGAAGAAGTCAGCAGCCAAATCTAATGGACCATGTAAGACTATTAAAAACTGAGTTTGAATCAAAAAATGATATATGAATTAGGGGATATTTCGCCAGATCTTCCAAGTGATAAAGACTTTTGGGTTGCGCCCGATGCAAATATAATTGGCAAGGTACGCTTAATGATTGGCACAACAGTATGGTTTGGGGCCACCCTAAGAGGTGACAACGAACTTATTCAAGTTGGAGTTGGATCAAATATCCAAGAAAATTGTGTTTTACATACTGATTTAGGGTTCCCCCTGACAATAGGAAAAAATTGTACCATTGGACACAACTCAACACTGCATGGCTGCAAAATTGGAGATCAATCACTAATTGGCATGGGATCGATTGTTCTAAATGGAGCAAATATTGGCGATAATTGTTTAATCGGTGCTGGAACATTAATTACTGAAGGTAAGGTTATCCCTGACAACTCTTTGGTTGTGGGCTCACCAGGAAAAGTCGTGAGGCAATTATCAGCATCTGAAATTAGTGGTTTGCTTAAGTCTGCCAAGACCTACCAAAATAAAATTTCTGAATTCGCAAACAATCTTAAATCTAATAATGAAAACCAACGGCTTTATTAATCAAGACTGTAATATTGGGCAAGGTTTCCAAATATGAATGATGTTAAGAATCTATTAGATGCAATACCGTGGCCGGCACTTCTTGTGAATAAAGAGATGATCGTTGAAACATACAATTCATCTGCAAAAAATCTTTTTGAACACCTGAGTATTAATACTCCTTTAGTAAATATTGTTAGGCAACCAAATGTGCTAAATGCAGTTGAAAAAAGCTTTTCCGAAGTGAAAAGTAATACGGCCCGTTTTCTTGACCGTAAGATTCATGGAAATACCTTGTTTAATGTTTCAATTAAACCTGTTGAAAACACTAAAGATTTTCTAATCTGCTTTGAAGATATTAATTCCGCCGAGTTAACAAACAAACAACGCCGAGATTTTGTAGCAAATGTTTCACATGAATTAAGAAGCCCACTAACTGCAATCATAGGTTTTCTTGAAACCCTAAACGGACCTGCAAAATTAGATGTAACCGCTCAATCTAAATTTATACAACTCATGTCTACTGAAACGCATAGAATGAATTCCCTGATAAATGATCTTTTATCGTTAAATAAGGTGGAGGATATGCAGCGGCAAAGACCTAAATTGGTCGTTGATTTAGTCAGTGCGGTACGGAAGGCTATTGATCACACAGATCTAGCAGTAAAAAAGGCTAATGTTAATTTGACAATAAACATCAATGAACCCGTTGGAGAAATTATGGGTGACTTTGGCCAACTTGTTCAAGTGTTTGTTAATATTATTGAAAATGGCTTAAAATACGGATGTTCCAATCCCAATCCTGCCATTATTATTTTTATCGAGCCCATAGTTTTTGACACAATTTTAGGATGTGATGCAATTAAAGTGACGATTTCCGATAATGGTATTGGTATTGAACCTCACCTTATTCCTAGACTTACAGAACGATTTTTCAGAGTAGATAACCATCGATCACGGGAGGCAGGTGGCACAGGGCTCGGTTTAGCTATTGTTAAACACATAATTCAAAGACATCGGGGCCGAATGGCTATTACTTCAAGTTTAGGAGAAGGAAGTAATATCCAATTATTCTTCCCCAAATAAAAATGTAATATGAATGTTACATTTATAAAGTATCGATTCCCCGTGGACAGTTTTCGTGTCCTTGCACAAATGAAAATTGTGGAAACGTTTTAAATGGGGATTAAAAATGAACTTTAAAAAACTACTAAAGTATTTAATTGCATTTGGCGTCGTCGCTGGCGGTGCGTTGGCCCGAGACAACGTGCAAGTAGCTGGCTCATCAACTGTATTACCGTATGCAGCTATTGTCGCTGAAGCATTTGGAGAAAATTATGATTTTCCAACGCCTGTTGTAGAATCTGGTGGTTCTTCAGCAGGATTAAAACGGTTCTGTCAAGGTGTAGGAACGAATACAATTGATGTAGCAAATTCATCAAGAAAAATAAAAGACAAAGAGATTAAAGCGTGTAACGAGGCGGGTGTGACTGAAATCATAGAAGTACGCATTGGTTATGATGGAATTGTATTTGCATCTGACATCCAAGGAAATTCTTTTGAGTTTACTCAAACGGATTGGTATTTAGCATTGTCCGATACAATCCTTTCAGATGGTAAAATGGTTCCTAATCCANACAAAAACTGGTCAGATGTAAATTCATCGATGCCAGCACAGCCCATTCAAGCCTTTGTACCAGGAACAAAACATGGCACTCGGGAAGTCTTTGAAGACAAGGTTATTTTAAAAGGTTGTGAAGCTACAGGTGCATTTGAAGTTTTAAAAACAGAAAACGGTGGGGATAAGAAAAAGGCAGAAAAAGCCTGTATCGCCTTGCGCACTGATGGCGTTTCAGTGGACATCGATGGTGACTACACCGAAACTTTGGCACGCATCGAAGCAAATTCAGATGGCATTGGTGTTTTTGGTTTAGCTTTTTATGAAAACAATACGAACAAGCTTCAAGTTGCCACTATGGCCAACGTTTTACCCAGCGTTGAAAGTATCTCNACTGGAGAGTATCCGGTCTCACGGCCACTATATTTCTATATNAAAGCTGCGCACATTGGTGTTGTTCCGGGTGTAAAAGAATATGCAGAGTTTTTTATATCAGATGATATCGCNGGCCCCGATGGACCCTTGGCAGAATACGGGCTTGTGTCAGATCCGGCATTAGAAGAAACACAAGAAATAGTTAATAGCGAATCTAATATGTAATCGGATAAGGTTTGAGGGCGAGCGAAGANTTTTACACTTCGCTCGTTTAATTTATAATTAAATGCTCGGATGGTTCTATGTCTTCGATCTTTGCTACTTTTGTTTATGTATGTCTGATATCTGTAGCAGGGTTTTTTGCNGGTCAAAAAAAGGTCCGTTTTCTAGCTGCCAGGGATTTAAAGAAACTTCAGGCTTTACCTTCATCTTATGGACAATCTGTTTTTTATTCCGCTTTTGTACCATCTACATTTCTTCTATTTTTGTGGGTTATCTTATTAAAAATTGTGGGCCAACAGCAAACAACTGCGTATCAAATTCAAATTAATTTATTCATTATAATTCTTGCGTTTTTAGGTGGTGGTATTGCTTTATATCGAGTGAACCCTGAACAAAGAGCACGTATTATAAGTGAACGTTGGGTTTTGGGTTTACTAATTTTTGCCTCAACAATAGCAATAATTACTACGGTTGGCATAGTTATTTCAATGCTTTCGGAAAGTATTAATTTCTTTAATCAACATGCATGGGCAGACTTTTTCTTTGGTACCGTTTGGTCTCCCAATTTTCGNGGCGGCAGTGAATTAAGTATCCTGCCTCTGCTTTGGGGTACTCTGTACATCAGTTTAATCTCACTACTAGTTGCGGTTCCAATAGGTCTTTATACTGCTATTTACTTATCTGAATATGCNAATCCATCACTACGATCGTTCGCAAAACCAGCAATTGAAATATTGGCTGGCATACCTACAATCGTTTATGGACTTTTTGCCCTCATAACGGTTGGCCCAATGCTCCGAGATTTTTTTGCAGAACCCGCAGGTCTNGGAACGTCNTCTTCATCAGTGCTTACGGCAGGCCTAGTCATGGGAATCATGTTAATTCCGTTTGTATCGTCTTTGTCAGATGACATCATAAACGCTGTTCCACAGGCCATGCGAGACGGTTCGCTAGGCCTAGGAGCTACGCAATCAGAAACTATTCGACAAGTGGTCATACCTGCGGCCCTTCCAGGCATTGTTGGAGCTATTTTGTTGGCTGCGTCGCGAGCTATCGGTGAAACAATGATCGTCGTGTTGGGCGCTGGTGCCGCTGCTCGGTTTGGTGTNAATCCATTTGAAGCGATGACGACTGTAACTGTTAAAATTGTGTCGCAACTTACTGGAGATACTGACTTTGCCAGCCCTGAAACATTGGTTGCTTTTGCGCTTGGATTATCACTTTTTTTTATTACTTTGGGTTTGAACGTATTTGCCCTTGTAATAGTAAGAAAATATCGGGAGCAATATGAATGACAATTCCATCCAAGTGTACGCATGGATCACTGTTGAGCAAAGATCCCAGAACACTTCAAAGAAATAGATCAGAATATCGCTTCCAACTGTATGGCTTAATAGCTGTTATAACAGGTGTTCTCGTGTTAATNTTGTTGCTAACTTCTATTTTTNCCAGTGGTTACAGTGCGTTTCAGCAAACTAAAGTATTNGTAACTTTAGAATTGCCAGAGGCGAAGCTTGACAAGTCAGGTGTTCGCAACATTGCAATAATGAAAAAAGTATCAACAATTGGATACTCAAAAGTTCTTGGAAATGGACTTCGCAANCAACTTGAAAAATTAAATATTAAAACCGATTTGAAAGACAAAAAAATTCGCGATATTTTGTCAAAAGAAAGTGCTGCAACCCTTCGTAAATTAGTGTTAAAAGATCCAAGCCTTGTTGGAACAACGATCAGCATTAAATTATTAGTAAATGGACGAATAGATGGTTATTTTAAAGGCCGCGTTGATAGAGAAACGGCAATATTAGATAAGTATGTAAGCCCTGAGCAGCTCGACATAGCGGATGCACTAACCAAAAAAGGCTTGATGTCAAANACCTTTAACTGGGGTTTTATTTTTTCACCAGATGCATCGGGTCAAAGGCCTGAAGCGGCCGGACTTGGCGTAGCAATACTGGGTTCATTATATATGATGCTGGTCGTTTTATTTGTCGCATTACCAGTAGGTGTAGCAGCTTCGATTTACTTAGAGGAATTTGCACCAAAAAATCGAATTACTGATATTATTGAAGTTAATATTTCAAATTTAGCGGCCGTCCCATCAATCGTGTATGGAATTCTTGGTTTAGCAATCTTCATTAATCTTGCTCAGTTCAACCAATCCTCACCATTGGTTGGTGGATTGGTTTTATCATTGATGACCTTGCCACGTATCATAATACCAGCCAGAGCAGCGCTTAAATCTGTTCCTCCATCGATTAGAGATGCTGCATTGGGAGTA
Organism: Planktomarina sp.; assembly: GCA_002698165.1. Lineage (GTDB taxonomy): Bacteria > Pseudomonadota > Alphaproteobacteria > Rhodobacterales > Rhodobacteraceae > Planktomarina. The sequence goes on from NZVF01000012.1 coordinate 16,777, forward strand.
GGGGCCTCACGAATGCAAACAGTATTCCACCACGTTTTACCACTCGCTGCTCCAGGAATTTTAACTGGTATTATAATTGGACTTGCGCAGGCTTTAGGGGAGACGGCGCCACTTTTGCTAATTGGAATGGTCGCATTTGTTCGAGAATATCCTGCAGCATTTACCAGTGAAGCNGGACTTTTTGGAGAGGCGTCAACTGCTCTTCCAGTTCAGGTATTTAACTGGACACAACGGTCAGATCCAGCTTTTGTAGAAAGGGCATCAGGAGCCATAATCGTTCTTTTAGTTTTTTTGCTTGTTATGAACGCCGTAGCAATATTTTTACGGCGCCGATATGAAAGACGCTGGTAATATGAATACCAAAAAGGTTGAAAAGAATGAATGATTTGCCAATTAAAATATCTGCCAAAGATGTGGACGTTTTTTATGGTCCAACACATGCCATAAAATCTGTGAATGTTGAAATTAGAGATAAAATGGTTACTTCATTGATTGGTCCATCAGGCTGTGGCAAATCAACTTTTTTACGTTGTATCAACAGGATGAATGATACAATTGATGTTTGTCGTGTAAAAGGTACAGTTTTAATTGACAATGAAGACATTTATGATCGTCGTGTTGATCCAGTACAGTTGCGGGCTAAAGTCGGAATGGTATTTCAGAAACCAAATCCATTTCCAAAATCAATATACGACAACGTTGCATATGGTCCTAAGATACATGGAATGGCAAAAAATAAAGAAGAGTTGGACCAAATTGTTGAAACNTCATTAAANAGGGCAGCACTTTGGGAAGAAGCCAAGGACCGTTTGCAGGAACCAGGAACCGGATTGTCGGGGGGACAACAACAACGCTTATGCATTGCAAGAGCCGTGGCTACTGAGCCTGAAATATTATTGATGGACGAACCTTGTTCAGCACTTGATCCAATTGCTACGGCGCAAATTGAAGAACTTATCGATGAATTACGCACATCATATAGTGTTGTGATTGTAACTCACTCAATGGCCCAGGCCTCGCGTGTAAGTGATCGTACAGCATTTTTTCATTTAGGCGAGCTAGTAGAATACGGTGATACGAGCCATATCTTCACAAACCCTAGTGATAAAAGAACAGAAAGTTACATTACAGGACGAATTGGATAAAACCATGCAAGATCAACATATTGTTTCATCTTATGATCGTGATTTACAAGAAATTNANTCAAACCTCATGAAAATGGGTGGATTGGTTGAGGCCGCTATTATTAATAGTGCTAAGGCCTTTAGTGAACGTGATTTGGAGCTGGCAGATCGGGTCCGTCAAGATGATAGAAAAGTAGATATACTTGAAACCCAAGTAAATGAAGATTGCGCACGATTGATTGCTCGACGTGCACCGATGGCATCCGATTTACGTTTAGTTTTATCAGTAATAAAAATTTCTGGCGCTTTAGAAAGAATTGGCGACTATGCNAAATCGATTGCCAAACGTACCGCCGTTCTTGCTGAAAGCAAACGAATATCAGGGGCGGAAGAGACTATTTTAAACATGGTAGGCNAGGTGGAGGGTATGCTAAATAATGTTCTCACAGCGCACATGACACATGATGAAAACCTAGCAGAGNTAGTTCGAAATAACGATAAAACTATCGATGAAACTTACAATGTTTTATTTCGAGATATGTTAAATTACATGATTGAGGACGAAAANAATATTCCACCTTGTATGCATTTGCACTTNATTTCAAAAAATGTGGAACGGATTGGTGATCATATTACGAACATTGCTGAACAGGTAATTTACAACGTGACAGGTGAGTTGCCCGATGAGAATAGGCCCAAAAGTTCCATTAATTATCTGGACAACTAACATGAGTGACCGCGGAAAGATTCTAATTATAGAAGATGAAAAGTCACAGCAAGAGATTTTAAATTATAATTTAAAAACAGATGGTTATAAGATATTACAGGCTTATGANGGTGATAATGGCTTACTATTGGTTGAGGAAGAAAAGCCAGATTTGATAATATTAGATTGGATGTTACCAAATATTTCTGGAATTGAAATTTGTCGGCAACTTAAAAGCCAGAAAGACACCAAATCAATTCCGATTATAATGTTATCGGCGCGCGCCGAAGAAACTGATAAAGTCAAAGGGTTAGAAACTGGGGCGGATGATTATNTAGAAAAACCCTATGGTATCAAGGAACTCAAGGCTCGCATTAAAGTCCAGCTCAAACGATCTAAACCAAGTTCNGTAGGTCAAAAATTAAATTTTGCCGGGATTGAGGTGGATACAGAAAAACATCAAGTAACACATTTCTCTAAAAAGATTCGTCTTGGTCCAAAAGAATATCAATTGCTTGTTGCACTGATAGAAAAACCGGAAAGGGTGCTTACACGTGAGTTTTTACTTGATCATATATGGCCAGACAACCTAGACATCGAAACAAGAACAGTCGATGTCCATATGGCTCGGTTGCGTAAGTCCTTAAAGTTAGCTGGAAAGTCCGATTCAATACGTACAGTGCGTGGTGTTGGTTATTCACTACAGATAATTTAACATAATACCTATTATACGACTAATTGATATACCNGNANGTAAACNAAAACAATTCCCGCCTANNTTATAAAATTATCCNANCTNAACTNAAAACTAGAAATTTTTAAANANNCAAACGNTCACCTAAATTTTTNATNAAANTAAAGNCGTTAAGAATTNATNGTTTTNGCAACTTCTGCTGCAAAATCTTCNGTTTTCTTTTCGATACCCTCGCCAACTTCNAGTCTAATGTAATCAGTAATNTCTACACCGGCATCTTTAGCNGCCGCTTCTACAGTTAAATCTGGATTTATAACGAAGGACTGCCCCATTAAAGTTGACTCGGAAACAAACTTTTTCATCCTACCAACAATCATCTTCTCAATAACTGCTTCAGGCTTTCCACTCTCTCGCGCAATCTCCAATTGGATCTGCTTTTCTTTTTCAATATCGCTAGAATTTAAAGAACCTTCATTCAAGGCAGTTGGATTAGCAGCCGCAATATGCATTGCAATTTGTTTACCGAACTCTGGATTATTTCCATTAATTCCAACCAAAACACCGATTTTGCCCATTCCATCGGTCACAGCATTATGTACATATGGAACTACAATTTCTCCTGTAACAACGGCCATACGCCGTAACGACATATTTTCACCAATTGTTGCAATAGAGTCAGTAATCAGCTCAGATACTACTTTTCCGTCGACACTTTTGTTCGCAAGGTCATCAACAGAATCGGCTCCTAAGCCCGCTTGCGCAATTTTTGCCACCATAGTTTGAAAATCAGCATTTTTTCCAACAAAATCTGTTTCTGAATTCACTTCAACGGCCACACCACGCCCATCAACGACAGCTACAGCAACTAGCCCCTCTGCAGCAGTTCGACCTGACTTTTTTGCAGCTTTAGCGAGGCCCTTTGTTCTCAACCAATCCATTGCCTGGTCCAAATCACCATTATTTTCAGTTAACGCCTTTTTAGCATCCATCATCCCCGCGCCACTTTTCTCACGCAGTTCCTTCACCATTGCAGCTGTAATCGCCATAATTGTGTTCCTTATATAAAAAGTAAAAGCTGAGACCGTTCCTGAGCCCCAGTACTAAAATTTAAGTCTCGTTGTCTTATTCTGATTTTTCAGCCTTTGTCGGCTTCTCAGCCTTTGCTGGCTTTTCAGCCTTTGCCGGTTTTTCAGCCTTTGCCGGTTTTTCAGCCTTTGCCGGTTTTTCAGCCTTTGCTGGCTTCTCAGCCTTTTCGGTAACTTCAGCTTTTACAACATCGTCAACGGGCT
>NZVF01000013.1 GCA_002698165.1 Planktomarina sp.
CCCAACCACTATCTGTTGTGTCATTTGCGTGACAATAGTCACAAAATACGCTATTTGTTGTATAAATAAAAAAAGGTGACCAGCATGGCTGAACAAATCCCAATTTCAGAAGATTATGAAGCGGATTCTATCAAGGTTCTCAAGGGCTTAGAGGCAGTCAGAAAGCGACCAGGAATGTACATTGGTGATACCGATGATGGATCCGGTTTGCACCACATGGTTTACGAATGTGTAGACAATGGAATAGATGAGGCTTTGGCGGGCCATGCCGATCATGTATTGGTAAGAATACATGCTGATAATTCGGTCTCAGTAGAAGATAATGGTCGTGGGATACCTGTTGGAATTCATGAAGAAGAGGGTGTTTCTGCTGCTGAAGTTATCATGACACAACTACATGCTGGGGGTAAATTTGACAGCAACTCGTATAAAGTTTCAGGTGGTTTGCACGGCGTGGGTGTATCTGTAGTTAACGCTCTTTCTATTTGGTTAGAATTACGCATTTGGCGCGATGGCAAGGAACATGTTGCAAGGTTTGAAAATGGCGATACTGTCGAGCATCTGAAAGCTGTACAAGAGTGTGGTGATCGTACAGGCACAGAAGTGCGGTTTCTAGCATCAACTGAGACATTTTCAGATTTAGGCTATCAGTTCGAAACCCTTGAAAAGCGTTTAAGAGAGTTAGCATTTTTGAACTCAGGCGTGCGTATAATTTTAGAAGATTTACGTCCTGCAGAAGTAAAACGAACCGAACTTTATTATGATGGTGGTGTCAAAGAGTTTGTTAAATATTTAGANCGATCAAAGTCATCAATCATGGAAGAACCTATTTATGTTAATGGGATTCGTGATGATATTGGTGTCGAGGTAGCTATGTGGTGGAACGATTCATANCATGAAAATGTTTTGCCATTTACNAACAANATTCCACAACGAGANGGNGGTACGCATATGGCCGGATTTCGTGGGGCTCTTACTAGAACAATAAANAATTATGCTCAATCAAGTGGTATAGCAAAAAAAGAGAAAGTCAGTTTTACTGGNGATGATGCANGAGAGGGCCTAACTTGCGTTCTTTCAGTAAAAGTACCTGATCCTAAATTTTCNAGTCAAACTAAGGACAAACTAGTCAGCTCTGAGGTTCGCCCNGCAGTTGAAGGGTTGGTTGGAGAAAAACTATCTGAATGGTTTGAAGAAAATCCGGCTCAAGCAAAAATTATTGTTGGAAAAATTATNGAGGCTGCTTTAGCGCGTGAGGCTGCGCGCAAGGCACGAGATTTGACTCGCAGAAAAACGGCAATGGATGTAAATTTTCTAGCTGGAAAGCTTAAAGATTGCTCAGAGAAAGACCCAGCTAAAACTGAAGTTTTTTTAGTTGAAGGCGATAGTGCTGGTGGGTCAGCTCAAACTGGTCGCGATCGAATGACACAAGCAGTTCTGCCGCTTCGGGGAAAGATTCTNAATGTGGAGCGAGCTCGTTTTGATAGGATGCTAAGCAGTCANGAAATTGGTAATCTNGTAATGGCTCTTGGAACCGGAATTGGGCGTGAAGAATTTAATATTGAAAAATTACGTTATCATAAAATTGTAATAATGACTGATGCTGATGTCGACGGTGCGCACATTCGTACCCTTTTGCTAACATTTTTCTTTAGACAAATGCCTTCTTTGATTGAAGGAGGATATCTNTATATNGCNCAGCCACCTTTGTTTAAAGTCAGTAGAGGCCGTTCAGAGGTTTATTTAAAAGATCAACCTGCGTTGGATGATTACCTAATAGAACAGGGTNTTGAAGGNGCTTTGTTACGGCTGGGNAATGGAGAAGAAATTATTGGTGCTGATTTAATNCGTGTNATTGATGAAGCACGTCAATTAAAACGGATTATAGATGCTTTCCCAACTCACTATCCACGACACATACTTGAACAGGCAGCAATTGCAGGTGCTTTTATGCCTGGAGCGGTTGACCGTGATCTTCAAGGAATGGCTGATGCAGTTGCGAGCCGCCTAGATATGATTGCACTGGAATACGAACGAGGTTGGCAAGGACGGCCTACGCAGGATCGTGGTATGAGGCTTGCAAGGATATTACGTGGTGTTGAAGAGGTGCGTAACCTTGATGGAGCTATGNTGAGATCAGGTGAAGCGCGAAGAACGGGTGCGCTAACAAAAAGTTTACAAGAAACATATAGTGGTACAAGCACATTGGTTCGTAAAGACCGGATGCAGGTAATAAATGGTCCGCTAACTTTGTTAAATGCGATTTTGGAAGAAGGTGAAAAAGGACTGTCTCTTCAACGTTACAAGGGCTTAGGTGAAATGAATCCTGACCAACTGTGGGAGACCACGCTTGACCCTGACGCAAGAACATTGCTTCAAGTTAAAGTTGAAGATTTAGCGGAAGCTGATGATTTGTTCACAAAGTTAATGGGTGATGTGGTAGAACCGCGGCGGGAGTTTATTCAAACGAATGCTTTGAGTGTGGANAATTTAGATTTTTAATTTANAAAGAGAATCTTAATTGGAGATTTAACTAAAATATAAATTNAANTAACNTTATTTTAGTGAATTAATCTTTGTATCTATCTGGCGTTGCCGCTCTCCAAATCTCACTCTGTCCTCGTCTGTATACTCATTAATGCACTGATGNCATTGTGTCCCTTGGATATACTCTGCTCGTTTTTTGTCTTCTTTGGTTATTGGNCTGCGGCAGGCATAGCATTGGTCATAGCTACCTTCTACCANGCCATGTCCAACCGAAACCCGNTTGTCAAATACAAAGCATTCTCCAGTCCACGTGCTATCTTTTTTTGGAGTNTTTTCTAAATACTTCAAAATACCTCCCTTTAAATGACACACGTCTTTAACACCTTCACTTAATAGAAAGTTGGTAGATTTTTCACAACGAATGCCTCCAGTACAAAACATAGCAATTTTTTTATCTTTAAATTGGTTTTTGTTTTTGGCCCACCATTTTGGAAATTCGCGAAATGTTTTGGTTTTAGGATTAATCGCGCCCTCGAATGTTCCAATTCCCACTTCGTATTCATTTCGCGTATCAATAACTACAACATCTGGTGCACTGATTAGTGCGTTCCAATCAGAGGGCTCTATGTAGTGACCAGCACGAACGCGTGGGTCCACATTTGGCTTTCCCATTGTTACAATTTCTTTTTTTAGTCTGACTTTCATTCGTTTGAAAGGCATAGATTTTGAAAAACTTTCTTTATGTTCAAAACCGGTGCAGCCAGGTAGCTTTGATACGTGTTCCCAAAGGCGGGCAATACCTTCGCTAGAGCCAGCCACCGTACCGTTAATGCCTTCATGCGCGAGTAAAATTGTGCCCTTAATTCCCTCATGTTCACAAATTGAAAAGATTGGGCCGCGGAGTGCGTTAGGATTAACGAATTTGGTAAAATGGTATAGCGCAGAAATAGTAAACATATGCTGCGTGATAGTCTGATGCAGCGNATCTCGCAAGATCAGTTCACATTGACCTTATTAGGTACGATCTTTATTTCTACTTTCAATCTGTTTAGGACGCTTAAATGAATGCCTTAANTATAATCNACGTACAAAATGACTCCTGTTCAGGTGGCCAATTGGCTATGGTGGATGGTGATGAAATTGTTGATCCTATAAACTTGATGATGGAAGACTTTGATACCGTAGTACTTACCCAAGACTGGCATCCATCTGGACACTCATCTTTTGCAAGCAGCCATAGCCTTGAAATATTCTCAGCCAAGAAGATGTTATATGGAGAGCAGTTCCTTTGGTCTGACCAATGTGTTCAAGGAAGCTCAGGTGTGATGATTCAATCAAGGCTCAATACATTACGAGCTGATTTGACAATAAAAAAAGGCTATCAAGCGAAAATTGACAGTTTTTCAGTATTTTTTGAAAATGATAAAAAAACGTCAACTGGCCTAGATGGCTCACTGGAAAATGCATTAACAGAAATGAAGCAAGCAAAAGTGAATTTAATCTGATGGTTGATATTGCCACACGTGTCTGGAANCACAAATGGAAAATTGATCCAATAGTGCGATCTTTAATTGACACGGATTTTTATAAACTTTTGATGTGTCAGTCTGTATTTCGCAATAAACCGAACACTCAAGTAACCTTTAGTTTGATAAACAGGTCCAATGAGATTCGATTGGCNGAATTGGTGGACGAAGGCGAATTACGTGAACAGTTGGACCACGTGCGGTCGCTTTCTCTAGCTCGTGGTGAAAGTACNTGGATGCGTGGTAATACATTTTACGGTAAGCGCCAGATGTTCACTCCTGAGTTCATGGACTGGTTTGAAACACTACACCTACCTGACTACCATTTAGAAAAATACAAAGGCCAATATAACCTAACCTTCGAGGGCAGTTGGCCTGAAGTCATGTTATGGGAAATACCAGTGCTTTCGGTTTTGATGGAACTGCGTGGTCGTGCTGTACTTGGTAAAATGAGACGTTTTGAACTCCAGATCCTTTATGCAAGAGGTATGGCTAAACTTTGGGAAAAAATTGAGCGTTTACGTAACATCGATAATCTTCGTTTAGCTGATTTTGGTACGCGACGTCGACATTCCTTTCTTTGGCAAGACTGGACTGTTCAAGCTATGACTGAAGGCTTAGGTGAAAAATTTATAGGTACATCAAATTGTTTGATAGCAAAAAACCGTGATCTAGCTGCAATTGGTACAAATGCGCATGAATTACCGATGATTTATTCGGCACTAGCCACTACGGATGAAGCCTTACGCAAAGCGCCCTACGAGGTGATGTCAGACTGGCATGAGGAACATGACGGTAACCTAAGAGTTATTTTGCCAGACACTTATGGGACGCAAGGTTTTTTGGATAACGCTCCAGATTGGTTAGCAAAATGGACAGGGATCCGTATTGATTCAGGTGATCCAATTAGTGGTGCAGACGCTGCAATTAAATGGTGGAAGACCCGTGGAGAAGACCCAAAAAAGAAGCTTGTTATTTTTTCTGATGGGCTTGATGTTGAAAAAATTGTAGAACTTCAAGCATTATTTGAGGGTCGTGTGCGTGTATCATTTGGGTGGGGCACTTTGCTGACTAATGATTTTCGAGGTCTTGTTTCCAATGATGCATTGAAGCCTTTCTCATTAGTCTGCAAAGTCGTTAGCGCGGATGGCCGGCCCACCGTAAAACTCTCTGATAACCCGAATAAGGCAACGGGCCCAAAAGAAGAAATAGAACGGTACAAGCAAATATTTGGGGTTGATCAACAAGTTACACAACCAGTTATCGTGTAACGATTTTTATTTACTAGGTTAACCATCGATTAGCTGAGTCTATTGCGCGTTTTATATATACACGCTGTGCTGGATGTTTTTTTGGTAGACGTTGGCCAGCCCAGCCTACTGAAACTAAGCTGCGTAGTAGTAAAAAAAACTGTATATCTTTAAACGTTGGTGCAGTTCTCAGCCTACCATAGCCATCACGAATGGCGGATATTAAATCATCCACATAAGGCAGCGCACAATGTTGTGATATAGCAACACCAAGTTCATAACTGCGATAACCAAAACCTGAGTCATCAAAATCAATTAATGTAAGTTTACCGTCGTCAATAAAAACATTCTCCTGCAGTGCGTCTGCATGAATTAAACCAAAATCNAAGTCTTTCATGTTATTTAAATGGTTGAAGGCCTCGTCTTTTGNATAGGTAAAAAANTTTTTTTCNTTNTNAGAGAGGGCNGNATTTTTCCAAAACTTCCCCCACAAAGGNTTGTCTCCAATCAGGCCAGCGAGATCCCAGGCTGGGCGTGTTAAATCACTTGTCTGAATCATATCAGTTGTATTGTGAAGTTTGGCTAAAAGTTGACCAAGATCTTGGTATAGATCGCAATGTAGGGTCACATTTCCAACAAAACTTTTTCCTGATGAGCCTATTGGATTACCTTCTACCCATGAAATAACAGTAGCGGAGCGTCCATCAGATAACTTTAACATCCAGCTGCCATCAAGCTGAGCTATTGGCTTGGGACAGGAAAAGCCGGCAGCGGCCAAACGAGTTGTCCAAAGTAGTTCTGAAATTATAGCGCTGTCATCTTGATAACCTCTCCGATGCAAGCGCAGAGCGGCTGGCTTTCTCTTAATTAAGATTTTATATACAGCGTTTTCACGTTCGGCGATTAGTTGGAGATTTCCAGATGATCCCCAAGCATGTTCAATTTCACTTTGTATTGTCATGGTACAAGATTATCAAAAGCTGCGTTTAGTATCGTTGTCGCCTGTTCTGCATTTTGAGTACTGAATGGCATTGGTGGCCGTAATTTCAAAATATTACGATTTCGGCCAGTTCGGCCCACTAACATTCCATTATTCCTTGCATACTCTACTATTCTTTCTGCTGATTTTTCACTTGCAAAACCGTTAAATTCTAATTCAAGAGCAATAAAAAGNCCTCTTCCTCTAATATTAGCAATGACTTCATGCTTAATAGTTTGAAGCCTTTCTAAGAATTCTTTTCCCACATGCCTCGAGTTTTCGACTAGGCCGTCTTGTTCTATTACATCTAAAGTTGCTGCTGCTGCTGCACAGCTTACAGGATTACCACCAAATGTGTTGAAGTAGCCAAAAGCGTTTCTAAAATCTGCCATGATGTTTTCTTTGGCCACCACNGCTGCAACGGGGTGCCCGTTTGCCATNGGTTTTCCCAAAGTAACTACATCGGGTGAAAGTTTGAGCCATTCGTGGCCCCACCAATTATCACCGGTACGACCAAACCCTGGTTGAACTTCGTCAGAAATTAAAATGCCACCTGCAGCCTTAATTACTTGCGCGGCTGGAGCCATAAAATTTTTTGGCAAATCAGGCAGACCTTCATTAGCAAAGGTGGGACAAAATAAAAACCCTGAAAATCCATACCCAGAAGTTTCTAAATCANTNATAGCAGTTTGTATTTCTTTCGCAAAAGCGTTTGCTTGGGATTTGTAATCACCGCCAATCGGTCGCAGAGTGTCAGGTGCTGGGACATGCCGAACGTTGGCGGCGTAACCGCCAATTGGCGGTTTGCGCGATGAAAGTTGNGAAACTGCCATGGTATTACCATGGTAAGTATTGTCAGTTGCAATTATTCCAGTTTTGCCTGTTGCAGCTTGGGCCATTCGTAATGCAATATCGTTTGCTTCGGAACCACTNCAAACCATAATTATTTGATTGAGNTCTGTTTGAAATTTTGCAGTCAGTCGTTCTCCATAATCTATGATACCTTCGTGCAAATATCTTGTATGAGTATTTAATTTTTGCGCTTGGACCGAAATCGCTTCGACGACATGAGGATGGCAATGGCCCACGTGTGGAACATTATTGTAGCAATCCAAATATCTCTGTCCGTCTTTGTCCCATACCCAAACACCTTCACCTTTTATTAAATGTATTGGTTCTTCGTAGAAGGTTGGTACGTTTGGGCCCAAGACAGCTTGTCGTCGATCTATGAGATCATTCTTCATCTTTTACCTTTCCACGCAGTAACTTTANCGAACCACGTTGCATTTTAGTTGCGATTCTACGTTTNTGTGANCCTAGCGTTGGTTTTGTTGGAATGCGTTTTTTGGGTCGCATCGANGATTCCAAAATTAGGGCCTTAAGACGAGCTCGTGCAATTTCGCGATTTCGACNTTGAGAGCGTGTGTCTTCTACACGCANGATTATGGCGCCATCAAGGGTCCACTTTCGGCCGGCTAACTTTCGAAGTCGGGTTTTGATGTAGCTAGAAAGATTTGGACTTCGAGCAGCTTCAAAGCGGAGTTCTACTGCGGNAGAAACTTTATTAACGTTCTGCCCTCCCGGACCTTGTGAGCGGGTAAAGCTTTCCGTCAACTCCCAATCATCGATTTTTATTTCTTTGTTAATCTGAAGCATATTTCTACTTTGCTACAAACAAAAAGGGCCGTCTAGATTAGACGGCCCTTCGAAAGTTTCGCGGAGGCCGGGTCGATTAGGACACCTGCGCCCAAATTTGGTGGTCTTACACCAAGGGTTGCCTTAGAGGGTACCCTCCAAACCTGTTACGACGCCATTCTCCAATACCTTTCTTGACACTGGATCACCTCCTTTCAGTTGTTTAAAGATGAAGACACTGTGCCAGAGGTATATGTAAAGTCAATGAGTTTTTGCAGGATTAACCACAAGATATTGTACGAGAAGTCGGAAAGGTACTAGAGCGACCACAGCTAGGGTTAATTTAACCAACCAATCTGCCAAGGCCAAAGACATCCACAGTGGTAATTCGGCACCAATTCCGAGTAGAGGGATGGTGCTTTGCGCCCAGTCGGGGGTATTTGTGGTATCTACCCAATTAAATATGGTGGAAAATGCAATGCCGAAAAAAAGGATTGTATCCAGGGCACTTCCAATGATGGTTGAAGCGAGTGGTGCGCGCCACCAGGTTCCACTACGCAATTTATCAAAGATCTGGACATCTAGCAGTTGGGCTATGAGAAAGGCTAGCCCTGACCCGATAGCCACGCGTATTGTTACGGCGGGAAACGTGTAGCCATCTCCTTGTAACATGATCTGTGTTCCAATTAGTGAACAGATTATTCCAACAATAAATCCAGCTAAAACGATGCGACGTGCAGCGGCTATACCGTATGTTCGATTCATTACGTCAGTTATGAGGAAAGCAATTGGGTATGTAAAAGCTCCCCAAGTAAGCCAATCCCCTAAAAGAAATTGAACAAGAATATTTGATGCCACCACAACGGTGGCCATAGCAAGGATGCCAGGCATATATATGTTTTTCATTTTGCACTTCCGTTTTTTAGCCAAGGTAGCGGCGACTTGGTTATGTTTGAAAAGATCTCTTACAAACAGAATGTTTCCAGTACAATAGATATATTATTTTAAATATAATTTGAAAATTTTTTAAATAAAGTGAAGGACTNGGAAAAAATTTTGTTGTGGGAATTTGAAAAGTTGTGTTCACATAGCCTTAATGAAAAAGCACGACGACACCTTCAAGAAAATTCAGCCGTTTTATTTTGACGATAAGACAGAAACACATTGCTGAGGTAACTGTGATAAAGTTAGAGGTGGTTTGGGTTTGCGCGGAACGTAGTTAGGGTCTCGAGGTGGGGGGTTTAAAATTCTATCAACCCATCCTTGGGCTTCTACGCAACCATCACCAGGCGGTGGGGGTGCCTGATTTAAACATCCTATTTGTCCTTTTGGACATTTAAGGCGCACATGAAAATGATAATGATGGCCAAACCACGGCCGGATTTTGCGTAACCAGGATCGATCNCCAGTGGCTGACTTACACATTGCTACTTTGGCACCAGGAAACAAAAAAATTCTAGCAACGCGAGGATCAGAAGCGGCAATTTGTAACACGGTTTCATGGTCATTTGTCCAGTTCTTATTTGTGTAAGCACCAGAGGCTCTTCGCATCGAAATAGATGAAATACTTTCGCGTTCTTTCCGTGTTAATACCCTATTACCCTTTGGCAATAGCCATATATCGGCATCCAATCCGATTTGGTGACTGGCGTGACCTGAGAGCATTGGGCCGCCTCGGGGTTGTGAGATATCACCCACATATAATCCCGCCCAAGAAGTTTTTTGTGCAACTTTTCTTGATAAGTCTTTCAGGTACCTAATGGTTACAGGTTGGCCCCAGTTACGGTTTCTTGAAAGTCTCATAGCTTGCCATGTTGGACCTGTCTCTGGCAGTATTTCTCCACCTGCTAAGCAGCCTTTTGCATATCCCCCATAGGATTCAGATTGCTGGCTAGAACCTAAAACCTTAGCACCAAAAAGGCTCTTTGCAGCGATTTCCTTTGGAATAGAACCTGGTCGGAATTGTGGTCTAACAATCTCCGTTTGGGACCAAGCAACTGCGGGTAGGAGGGTTATTACAAATGAAAGCACTAAGGCCAAGAAAAAAGATATGCACCTCAATCAGTCTGATCTCCATTAGGGTGTACCCATCGCATTAGAATTAAGCCTAGTATAAATAATCCAATAACTGGAGAGAAGCCTAAGCGGGCATCATTTAATAAATACGTAAAAACTCCAATCAGAAGGGGTGCCAGAAATGCAGTTGCTTTGCCAGCCAAAGCGAATAAACCAAACGCTTCTGTTGGTCTGTTTGGATTGGTATGACGTACCATCATGGAACGACTAGCAGCATATACACCGCCGCCAGAACCCCCAATTGCAGCACCACAGACATAGAAAATAATGTCGGGTAGACTAGAACCGTCTGGTAATACTATGCCGTAGAAGCTGGTACGAGACATACCAATAATACAAAGTGATACAACAATAAGTACCCAAACATGGAAATATATTACGGGCTTTGGACCTAATTTACGATCATACTTTCCCGAAATCCAAGTGACCAGTGCAGCCGAAACTCCCCCAAGTATTCCAAATATTCCAAGCTGTGTTAAGCCCCAATCCAAAACTAATACTGCGTAGACACCTCCAAAAGCGTATAGGCCGTTTAAGGCATCGCGATAAAACATTTGTGCTCCCATAAATGAAAACAAACTTGGGCGCTTTAACATACCCAGGAGGGAAGCTTTTAGTTCTTTCATAGACTGACCAAAGCCACCCTCACGATTTGGGTTTTTGTTTTCTTGAACCCAGAGAAAGTACGGCACCATAAAGATGATAAACCATATTGAAATTAATGGCCCAACCGCACGGGTGCCCTCACGTTTATCAGGGTCAAGAAGACCGAAACCTGGCTCTAAGCCAATGAAAGTCTTGCCACCGTCATCAAAGAAAAAGAACAGCATAATAAAGAGACTTAAGATCCCCCCTGTATATCCCAATGCTGCACCATTACCTGATATTTTTCCTACATCATTTTGTTCCCCAAGGCTGGGTAAAACAGCATTTGTAAACACAAGTGCTAATTCTGCAGCAATGAATGCAATTGAAAAAATAATAAGAGAAGACCAAATTGTTGATCCGTCCGGCACCATGTACCAAAGCATCCAAGCACAAAATATAAAGACAATTGACGCAGCCCAAAGCCACGGCATTCGCCGACCAGTGCTGTCAGCATAAGCTCCAGCTATTATTCCAATTACTGCCACAAATATACCAGCGATTGCTTGCCCCCACGACCAAATTGTTTGTGCAGTAGCATCTGCACTAGTTTCGTCCATGCCAGTGTTTAGAAAGGTGTCTGAAGCAACACTGGCAAAATAGGGACCAAAAATAAATGTCAGGCCCAGTGTATAAAAGGGCTGTGTAGCCCAATCAAACATCATCCATCCTTGGATGCGCCTTTTTAAGCNTATTTTTTCAGCTNTAGCATCAGACATTTATTTANATCCTCATTTTACATTGAGNTTGAGGGACCAAGNGTTTTAAAGCAAGTTTTTATTCCNNTTGCATCGGCGGCCACGGGCGTAGCTTTTCAGCAGAAATCCAGGANGAAATCCAATTTGGNATTGGTGGTAANNGTAANTCTTTCCCTAANTCTAATAAGACATCATCTGTATTTACGATCCCATTNNNGTTTGTAACTGCTGTTCTATAGAGCACATGGTTAGCACAGTCTCCACGAACCCACATGCTTTGCTCTACATATACGAAGCGGTCATCAGCNCAGACTGCNCTGCTGCGCATTTCAATTTTATCAAATATCCTGATCCGCTTNCGATACCGGACGCTGCATCCTGCCACTGAGAGTCCCCAGCGGCGGCGTTTTAGGGCAGCAACTAGCCCTGATCGTTTTGCCATCGGAATACGCCCCATGTCNTANAANGNCAGAGTGCGGCCATTATTCAGTTCCATCCAGAGGTCAAGATCCCATGGAAGGCAGTAATGGTAGCTGATGTGGGTATCACCTATTGTCAAGCTNGGGCCATTTCGATNTAGAAAGAATTGCCANGCCAGGCGAAAAAAGGGATACATGATCAGCTACTCCAGTTTANGGAGGANTTGCTGCTTTGAGTTCTGACGTCAAGGTTGGTNGTGTANAATTCGAAAAAAGGTCTCTTGCCGACAGGAAGCTAAACACCTAAAAGTTGTGTAGATAATCTATTGAGAATAAAAATGGCTCCCATCTTTGCAATACCCTACATGATTCTAAATGTCGCTTGGTTCTTCATTATTGCACATTTTATTATGAGCTGGCTGATCGCTTTTAATGTGCTGAACCTTCACCAGCAGATAGTTGGACAAATTTGGCAAAGTCTTAATCGCCTCCTAGATCCTATTTATAGACCTATACGTCAGTATTTACCTAATTTAGGAGGGCTTGATCTNGCGCCTTTGGNNGCGTTGATTATTATAGCTGCCTTACAATACACATTAGTTTATTATGGCGCTTAACCAATTTTTAAAGATATTTCTTACAGCCGCTTATTAGAAGAAGTATTTGGGTTTAATTCTTTTCGGCCTGGGCAAGAAGCTATTGTTAAAGCCGTAACTGAAGGTCAGGACGTTTTGGCTATCATGCCAACGGGTGCTGGTAAATCACTATGCTTCCAACTACCAGCCCTACTGCGTGATGGAGTTACAATTGTAATTTCACCATTGATTGCATTAATGCGTGATCAAGTTCGAGCACTTTTAGCAGTTGGAGTTAACGCAGGAGCCCTAACGTCTGGAAACACCCAAGATGAGACAGATTTGGTGTGGGACTCGATAGAACGTGGGGAGCTCAAAATTCTTTACGTGACGCCTGAACGTCTTGCTGCAGGATCAGCGCTGGGCATGCTTCGCCGAATTGGCGTTACCATGATTGCTGTTGATGAAGCACATTGTGTTTCGCAGTGGGGACATGATTTTAGACCAGACTATTTACGTATTGGAGATTTGCGCAAAAATTTAGGTGTTCCTCTTGTAGCCTTTACGGCTACCGCGGATGCAGAAACAAGAGAAGAGATTGTTAAAAAACTCTTTGATGGAACTACCCCATCAAGTTTCCTTCATGGTTTTGATCGGCCCAATCTACATTTAGCTTTCTCTGCAAAAGATAATCCTCGTAAGCAAATATTAAAATTTGCAAAGGACCGTAAAGGCCAGTCGGGCATTGTGTATTGTGGAACGCGGGCCAAAACGGAAACTCTATCTAAGGCATTAAGTGAAGCTGGCCATTTAACTTGTCATTATCACGGGGGTATGGATGCTGAAGACCGACGATTTGTCGAAGCTCGTTTTCAGAGTGAAGATGGTTTAATAGTGGTAGCTACAATTGCTTTTGGTATGGGAGTTGATAAGCCAGATATCCGATGGGTAGCGCATGCTGATCTCCCAAAATCAATAGAGGCATATTATCAAGAAATTGGGCGAAGTGGGCGAGATGGAGTGCCTGCTGAAACATTGACGCTTTTTGGTGCTGATGATATCCGATTACGTCGTTCACAGATTGACGAGAGCTTAGCACCAGAAGATCGAAAAATAGCAGATCATGTAAGATTAAATGCTTTGCTCGGTTTGGCGGAGGCGCGTATTTGCCGACGTGTGACTTTATTAAATTATTTTGGTGATAGTGCTGTAGAGTGTAACAATTGCGACCTTTGTGATAATCCACCGGAATTATTTGATGGAACAGAGGCAGTGCGTAAGGCTTTATCGGCTATTCTTCGTACGGGTGAGTGGTTCGGCACAAATCATTTAATTGACATTTTACGTGGTAATGAAACGGATAAAGTGCGGGAAAGAGAACATCAAGGCCTGCCCACTTTTGGAGTTGGCAAAGATATTGGCAGGGCACAATGGCAGGTTATTTTTCGACAAATGATGGGTTATGACCTAATTCGTCCTGACCCTTTGCGCCATGGTGGGTTAAGATTAACTGAAAAAGCCAGACCATTATTAAATGGAACGATGGAAATAAAACTGCGCAAGGATAGTATTTCAGCAGTTAATGATAGCCGTTCAACCATCAAATTATTAGTCTCTGACGAAGACGCGCCACTTTTATCTGCCTTGAAGGCCAAAAGACGCGCATTAGCAGAGCAGCAAAAGGTGCCAGCCTACATAGTATTTAATGATAAAACACTCATTGAGATGGCTGAATGTCGCCCTAAAAATTTGGATGATATGGCAGTTTTGAGTGGAATTGGTGCAAAAAAACTAGAACGCTATGGGCTGGCTTTTTTGTCGGTTATTACTGGTCAAAAGGAAAATGTTCATCCATCTCGCCGCAAAATGGCTGGTCGACCTGAAGCAGAGGTTTTTGATCAGCTATTAAAAGCTCAACAGACTTTAGAGCGTGGACCACTAAAGGTAGATAAGCCTCTTTCGTGTTCCAGAAAAACGCTGACGAACATAGCAAAAATACGACCTNCTAATCTTAATGAGTTAAGCCAAATCCCCGGTATGACCAATGCTCAAATAGAACGTTTTGGTAGTGCCTTTATCGAGATCTTGCAGTTGCTGTGATGTGCGCTAAATTACCATCAATGGGAGGTTAAAAGATGCTCGTCTGTATTTCACCAGCTAAAAAATTGAACTGGGCACCCGTCGAACGGACGGACCTTACGCAACCAGATTTCGAAAAAGACGCCTTAAATCTTGTTAANGTTGCACGTAAATTATCTGTTCAGGATTTAGAAAAGTTAATGTCGATTAGCCCAAGTTTGGCACAACTTAACAAAAATCGCTTTCATGAGTACGATGCATCTCCAAAAGATGATGCTCAAAGGCCTGCCGCATTTGCTTTTGCGGGAGATACCTTCCAAGGCTTGGAAGCTTCAAGCCTTAGCGATGACGATATGCGTTGGGCTCAAGACCATTTGCGAATTCTCTCAGGACTTTATGGTATTTTGCGGCCACTGGATAATATTCAAGCTTACCGTCTTGAAATGGGCAGCAGACTCAAAACAAACAGAGGTCGGTCGCTGTATGACTACTGGGGTAAACTGATTTCAAACTCTTTAAACGACCAAGCAGAGAAGACGAGGTCAAAGTTTCTTGTTAATTGTGCAAGCCAAGAATACTTTGGATCGGTTGATTTAAAAGCTTTATCTGTGCCTGTGATTACTCCAAAATTTTTAGAATTCAAAGATGGCAAGGAAAAGATGGTTAGCTTTTATGCTAAAAAGGCACGGGGTGCCATGGCACGATTTGTGATTCAAAATAGGCTCATAGATAAGCAACAAGTTTCTGAGTTTGACTTAGGTGGATACGTGTATCAACCCAATCAATCTTCGGCCGAAAGCCCAGTCTTTTTGAGAGATTACCCAGATTGATCATTGAAAATTTGAGTTGCATATTTTTTTAAATATATTTTGAGCCAAGGAGTGAATTGTTCGGGTTCATTATTTATTCTTTCATACAAATCTTTTAAACTTTCCCAACGGAGATCCATTACTTCATCTGGGTTAGGTTGGACCAAAACATTATTAGATTGCAGTACAAAAAGTTCTACCACTTCATGCTCAATCATGTTGTTACCTACATCTGCTGAATATTCTATAGTGGCTTGATAGGTAGGGGTATGTCCAACTATTCCAAGTTCTTCGTTTAGTCTCCGCACAGCACAATTCAGACCTGTTTCGTTCCAATTTGGATGCGTACAACATGCATTGGTCCAAAGTCCGGGGGTGTGGTATTTTTTTAAAGCTCGACGTTGTAGGAGCGTCTCGGATCCTTGCATAACGAAAACAGAAACGGCTTTATGACGTAACCCCTGCAGATGAGCTTGCATTTTTTCTACTGGCTNTAATTGACCGTCTACCCAGGTNGGGATTCGTGTTTCCATAAATTAACNCTGATNTTTATCCTGCNTTATAGNGATAAAAGAATTAAAGGAAAAGCAGCTGGTCCAACATGTTTAGATAAAGATCTTTTGTNGGATTTATTTTTTAAACTTTTTAATTCGGCCAAAATGCCGCAGAAATTTAGGTGAAACTCAGNAAAATNACTATGGAATTTTGTGTTGTTTGCCTTATNTANTTTTCNAAGTTACTCTANAGCAANTTTAANAGGANATNTCTAAATGTCGTTCGACNCGTTTTTCAAAAATCAAATNGAGCGTTTGAAGGAGGAAGGCAACTATCGTTACTTNGCCGATTTAGAAAGACGGATAGATCATTTTCCGNGCGCGACTAATCATTNTAAAGGNGGCACTAGAGAGGTNAAGGTTTGGTGTTCCAACGATTATCTAGGTATGGGTCAACACCCNAAGGTTATTTCTGCAATGCAAGAGGCAGTGGGCCGAAGCGGAGCTGGCGCAGGTGGAACTCGAAATATTAGTGGTACAAACCATGATCACTTGCTGCTTGAAAGTGAGATTGCTGATCTACATGATAAAGAGTCTGCGTTATTGTTTACATCTGGATATGTTTCCAACTGGACCACACTATCTACTCTTGGGTCCAAAATTCCAAATGTGGTCATCCTATCGGATGCCAATAACCACGCTTCCATGATAGAGGGAATTAGGCAATCGAGGGCGGATAAAGTCATTTGGGCTCATAATGACGTTGAAGATCTAGATAGGAAATTATCGGCCTGTGGTGATCGCCCAAAGATTGTGGCTTTTGAAAGCATATATTCAATGGACGGAGATATTGCGCCAATTTCCGCAATATTAGACATATGCGAAAAGCATGGTGCTTTAACATATTTGGACGAGGTTCATGCGGTTGGAATGTATGGTGATCGAGGTGGTGGCATCAGTGAAAAAGAAGGCCTAGCCCATCGAATAGATATTATCGAGGGCACATTAGGTAAAGCAGTTGGTTGTGTCGGCGGTTACATTACAGGTTCAGCGGAAATGTGTGACTTTATTCGTTCGTTTGGTTCCGGCTTTATTTTTACTACTGCCTTGCCGCCATCAATAGCTGTTGCGGCACGGACTTCAATTGCGCACCTTAAGGTCAGTGATGCTGAACGTATAGGTCAACGCGCGCAGGTGGCTAGGTTAAGAGCAGGATTAGATCTTGCTGGTATCCCACATATGAAAAATGAGAGCCACATTGTACCTGTAATGATAAAAGATCCAATTAAAACTAAGATGTTGGCAGATTATCTGATGGATCANTTTGGGATTTATGTACAACCTATAAATTACCCAACCGTTCCTAAGGGTACTGAACGGTTACGATTTACGCCGTCACCTCTACACACAGACGCTGATGTCGATTATTTAATTGCTGCCATGTCAAATCTATGGGGCCAATGTGCTCTCTCTAGAGCCGTTGCCTAGTCTTTTAATAATTTTTTGAACATATTAGTCGGNCTTTGGGTGGAAGGCTGAGATGAAGAGCTGTTTAATTGCATTTTTAACATTTTTTATTTCTACATCTGTNCTGGCCGATGGCTTTGCGTCAACTGGCAATCCTGAGCTGGGCGNAAGTGCTTTTAAAAAACAATGTGTTGCTTGCCATGTAGTTGTTAATAAAGTTNGCAAAAAGCTAGCAGGTCGCAATGGTAGAACAGGTCCCAACCTATATGGTTTAGCTGGTACCGTTGCTGGTATGGTTGAAGGATATAGGTACGGAAAGTCGATTGTTACTGCTGGCTCTGAGAACGGGCTGATTTGGAGTGAACANACCTTTGTTGCATATGTTCAAGACCCAAGAGGCTTTCTTAGAAATTTTTTAGGTGATAAGAAAGCCCGTGCNAAGATGACCTATAAAGTACGTAAACAAAAAGACGCCCTCAACATTTATGCTTATCTGTTGAGCCTNTCTGAAAATAAATAAGTTTCTGATTTATGCANGAGTTTTCAAAAGTGTAAGTTGTTACATTCGTTCGATTGCAATCGCAATACCCTGTCCACCACCAATACACATTGTNGCGAGACCTCTTTTATTATTACAGCGCTCAAGTTCTGCCATGAGCTTAACCATGATGATAGCCCCAGTAGCTCCAACAGGGTGGCCCAACGCAATGGCGCCTCCATTTGGGTTTACACGTTTGGGATCGATTCCAAGCTCTTGGNTTACNGCGAGGGCCTGCGCTGCAAAAGCCTCATTACTTTCNACTACATCAAAATCATCAATTTTTAAGCCAACTTTAGTAAGTAAGTTTCTAACCGCTGGTACAGGTCCAATTCCCATCACAGAGGGACGCACTCCTGCATGTCCGTAGCCTAAAATACGAAACTTTGGTTTAAGTCCAGCCTGNTCCGCAGCGCTGGAACTTGCTAAAACAATTGCAGCTGCGCCATCGTTTATACCAGATGCGTTTCCTGCTGTAACAGTTCCACCTTCTTGGAATACAGTTCGAAGTCCTGCTAATGTTTCTGACGTTGTATCTTTTGGGTGCTCATCAATGCTAAAATTAACTAAGTCTCTTTTAATTTTGGTTTCGATAGGAGTGATCTGGTCAATAAAACGACCCTCTGAAATTGCTGCTGCTGCGCGCTTTTGGCTTTCAAGTGCAAATGCATCTTGATGTTTCCGGGTAATTGCATGCTCTTTTGCAACATTTTCAGCAGTAACGCCCATATGGCCTGTGCCAAAAGGACAGTGTAATGCTCCCAACATCATGTCCAGTGTTTTAACGTCACCCATTTTTTGGCCCCATCTTTGAGACTGCATGATATAGGGTGACCGGCTCATATTTTCTGATCCCCCGGCAAGGCCAAATTCTGCATCACCAAGCATTAGTGATTGTGCTACTGATACAATTGCCTGTAACCCAGAACCGCAAAGGCGGTTTACATTCATCGCTGGGGTGCTTTCTGAAATACCTGCCTGGAGTGCGGCGACCCGTGACAGGTACATATCGCGTGGTTCAGTATTTATGACATGTCCAAATGCTACCAGCCCAATTTGCTCGCTTTCAACTTGTGCTCTTGATAGGGCGGCTTTTGCTACTGTAGCTCCAAGATCGATGGGTGTTATTCCAGCTAAGCTACCGCCAAACGAACCAATTGCAGTACGAGTACCACCAAGAATTACGATATCTCTCATTGTACCTCTCATTTTTTTAAACTTTATCTTGCTAATCATTGGAGGGAA
Organism: Planktomarina sp.; assembly: GCA_002698165.1. Lineage (GTDB taxonomy): Bacteria > Pseudomonadota > Alphaproteobacteria > Rhodobacterales > Rhodobacteraceae > Planktomarina. The sequence goes on from NZVF01000013.1 coordinate 18,923, forward strand.
AGCCAAACCTAACGATACATGAATTGCAAATTAGAACAAAACATGAACAAATATTATTTAGAATCACCTGTACAGTAAATTTCATGTTTGATCCTGACGTTATTAATTCACAAAAAAAAGAAATTCCGTGGGCGGAATTTCAGGCCTGTTCAAATTTTACTTTTCTTAAGGGTGGTTCACATCCTGAAGAGTATATGGACCGCGCAGCATTACTGGGCTTATCAGCAATTGCAATTGCTGATGAAAACTCTGTAGCTGGGATTGTAAGAGCACATACGCGAGCACAAGAAATTAAACGCTTGGTAGCAGAACGAAAGTTATTTGATACTTCCACTGGTCTGATTGGCCCTCCTGCTCCGATTGGTTTAGATCGTAGCCCATCTGCTCAAATTTATAATATACCACGTCTAGTCCCCGCTGCGAAGATTATGCTGAACGATGGATTTACAATTACCGCTTTACCAAAAGGGCGAGAAGGGTGGGGACAATTATGTCGTTTAATTTCGTGTGGAAGGTTACGTGCAGAAAAAGGCAAGTGCCATATTGAATTTGAAGATTTGCTCAAATTTGGAGGTGGCCAACTTTTTTTAGTTCACCCACCAAAAATTTTAAAAGTTCATAAGCTTAAAGCTTCATGGACATCAAAAATTTCTAGATTATCTCAAATCTTTTCTCAAGATGTAATGTTACTCCTAGCACCTAAATATGATGGTCAAGATATGATACATTTTGCTGATTTGTTGCAGATTTCGATAAAACTATCACTACCTTTAGTAGCTTCTGCAGCACCAGTTATGCATCATGGGTCACGTCGTAAACTTACTGACGTATTAACAGCAATACGTTTGGGAGTACGGGTGGATACTTTGGGGCGGGCGGCACAGGTAAACGCAGAGCAACGACTGCGCTCTGCTTCAGAAGCTGCGACGTTATTTAAGGGCTATTCACATGCTTTGGAGCAAACAGCACTTTTGTTAAAGCGTTTAAAGTTTTCTTTGGATACATTGCGTTATGAGTACCCAGCAGAGTCAAATGAGAATGAATCACCTAAAGATCGGTTGCGGCGCTTAGCTTATAGAGGGTTAGCTTGGCGTTACCCAAATGGGACAACAAATAAGGTTAAGCGGCTTATAGAACACGAGCTATTATTGATTGAAAAATTAAAATATGAACCATATTTTTTAACTGTTAATGATATTGTGAGCTTTGCGCGATCCCGTGGAATTCTATGTCAAGGTCGAGGATCAGCAGCAAATTCCGTTGTGTGTTATTGTCTAGGTATAACTTCTGTAAGCCCAGAAATTGGTACTATGGTATTTGAGCGGTTTGTTTCAGAAGCCCGAAATGAACCCCCTGATATTGACGTTGATTTTGAACATGAGCGTCGTGAAGAAGTAATCCAGCATATCTATGAGCGCTATGGGCGTCACCGAGCAGGGCTATGCGCCACAGTGGTACATTACCGTGGTAAGCGAGCTATTCGTGAAGTTGGTCGTGCTATGGGATTGTCAGAGGATACAATCGGCGCCCTTTCATCTCAGCTCTGGGGGCCTTTTCCAAGAAAAGGCCTGAGCGTCAACCAAATGACCGAAATTGGGCTGGATATTAATGACCCTTACTTACAGAAAACAATGATTTTGATACATGAGATNATTGGTTTTCCAAGACATCTTTCACAGCACGTTGGTGGTTTTATTGTGACTGATGGGCGGTTGGATGAATTGGTGCCCATTGAAAATGCTACAATGGATGGCCGTACAGTGATCTGCTGGGACAAGGATGATATTGATAGCTTAGGTATTTTGAAAGTAGATATTTTATCTCTCGGAATGCTGACTTGCATTCGCAAGGCCTTTGATTTGATTAGCATGCATTACAATATTGATTACACTTTGGCTACACTGCCTCCTGAAGACCCAGCTGTTTATGACATGCTTTGTCGCGCTGATAGTTTGGGAGTTTTCCAAGTAGAAAGTCGGGCACAGATGAATTTCTTGCCGCGTATGCGTCCCCGCACTTTCTATGACTTAGTAATTGAAGTAGCTATAATCCGCCCGGGCCCTATCCAAGGTGACATGGTGCACCCATATATTCGCCGCCGGAATGGGGAAGAGGAGATTAATTTCCCCTCTGATGAGTTGGGTGCAGTATTGGGCAAAACTTTGGGGGTACCTCTGTTTCAAGAGCAAGCTATGCAAATTGCCATTGTTGGGGCTGGGTTTTCTCCAGACCAAGCAGATCGCCTACGTCGTTCTTTAGCTACATTTAAAAAGCATGGGAATGTTAGTGAATTCAAATCCTCTTTTATGTCTGGCATGCAACGCAATGGTTATGATGAGGATTTTTCTAAAAGATGTTTCTCACAGATAGAGGGTTTTGCGTCATATGGATTTCCCGAAAGTCATGCCGCGAGTTTTGCTTTATTGGTTTATGCTTCAAGTTGGTTGAAGCATTACCATCCTGGAATATTTAGTTGTGCTTTACTTAATTCTCAGCCCATGGGGTTTTATGCTCCAGCACAAATTGTGCGTGATGCACGAGAACACCAGGTACAGGTACGCCCTGTATGCGTTAATGCTAGTTTCTGGGACAATGTCATGGAACCGGATGGAAGAGGTGGATTAGCTATACGTTTGGGATTTCGTCAAATTAAGGGGATGTCAGAAGATGAAGTTTCATGGCTCACAAGCGCTCGAGGAAACGGCTATATCAGCGTAGAGTCTGTTTGGAAAAAGGCAGGGTTGCATCCAAAATCAATACAAATTTTAGCTGAAGCGGATGCATTTTGTAGCTTAGATCTGCCTCGACGTGAGGCTCTTTGGGCTGCTAAGGCAATTATTTCTCAAAAACCTCTGCCACTTTTCTCACAAGATTTGGAAGGGGAGGCTATTTTAGAAGAAAAGGTATATTTGCGTCAGATGACAGAGGGTGAGGAAGTAATTGAAGATTACGTAGCTATGCGATTGACCTTGCGAGCACATCCGGTAGCGCTAATCCGGCATCTTTTGACTCCTGAAATGTGCTAAGTGCAGATTGCGTTAAGTTAATTAACGGCAAGAAAGTTAGTTAGATTTATAAAATGGACTGTAATTTCTCTAATAAAGAAATACCTGCAAATCCATCTACGGGCAAATTATGTGCAACCTGGTAGGCCTCAATAGCCTTTTTGGTATTAGGTCCAATAAATCCATCTGCACCTATAGTATCAAAGCCTAACTTTGTTAATTGATTTTGTAAAAATTTTATTTCTGATTGGCTCAGTCCACGGGGATCGCCACCAGGTGGAAACTTTAATGCGGGGCCACCTTGGAGCCGGTCTGCAAGGTGGCCCACGGAGATGGCATAAGCTGGTGAATTATTGTAGCGTAGCAAAGAATTAAAATTTTCTGACACTAGAAATGCTAATGACGAAGCCCCACCGGGTAAGATCAAACTGGCAATATAATTTTCTAGATTAGAGTTTTTAGATAACACGCCAAGGCTTTTCCAATCTTTCACCCACTGAGCATCATATTTAAGCAAACAGCCTAGGCCTTCGCTTTTAGACGAATATACAACCTGTCCCCAAGGTATCTTAGGGGTCCAGCCATGACAAATTAAAAAATGAGCAGTTGATGTTAAAGAATCTGTTGGGTCGTCTTCCCAAATATCCGGTTNTCCANTNACGGCTGATACTGCAAANTTGATATAAGACTTTGGCATGAANTGAGTGTGACCCATAGCGCCAGCCCANCTCCCAAGAATTTGGTTGGGAGACTTAATGCCTTGATTGATAATTTCAAAGACAGCTAAAAGTTGTTCTTCAAACATTGATCGTCTACGCCCTTGGTAGGCCAGTGTAGATAATGCAGAAAGTACAGGGACATCCCCACGAATTCTGCCGTAGTTTGTTTCCATGCCCCAAATAGCAGCTACAATGTGACGATCTACCTTATGCTTAATTTCTATTTGATCAAACATTTTAGCATATTCTAATAGTGCAGCTTGGCCCTGAGAAATTCGTGTCTCGCTGACCATCATTTCAACATATTGCTGAAGGGTTTTTTGGGTTTCGGGCTGCGTCATATCAGCCTTCAATACGGTTGAGTTAGATTTTAAGAATGGAGAAACACGGTTAACAATTTCCGATGAGACCCCGCCGTCTAAAGCGCGCCTTAAAAAGTCAGTTTTCCAGCTTTCAAACGTCATTTCCTTTTTCGGGAAACCTTTCTGGATTTTCCCCTTTGGGAACTCTTTTTATAACTTGAATATCTTTTTTTGCGCCCTCCTTGACCTATTTGCAACTTGGAATTTTCTAATTCTAACAATTCTAAAATAATACCTCCCGTTACTGGTTTTGCTTCTGACAAGCGCACAAGAGTTTGTAGTCCTAAGCTAATTAACGTACCTGTTTCGGTGCCCCTCAGAGTCTGGGTATCGGGATCATGTTCAAAATATTCACGGCCTAAAGAGTGAATTGGGACTAGGCCATCGGCACCGGTTTCGTCTAATTTAACAAAGACACCAAACCTTGCCACACCTGATATACGTCCAGAAAACTCATTTCCAACTCGTTCTGCCATGAAGCTTGCTAAATATCGATCTGTTGTATCTCGCTCTGCCATCATAGAGCGTCGTTCAGTATCACTAATTTTTTTGGCAGTTTCATCTAACATCTCTATATCTTGCGGTGTCAATCCATCATCGTCCCAATTATGCGCTGTAATTAAGGCTCTATGTACTAGAAGATCAGCGTAACGTCGTATTGGAGATGTAAAGTGTGCATAATTTTTAAGGGCTAATCCAAAGTGGGACATATTATGTGGGCTATAATAAGCTTGCGTCATGGACCGTAATGTCGAAAGATTAATTAATTCTGCCTCATCCTTACCCGCTGCTGCCTTTAAAAGTTTATTGAGATGTTGGGTTCGTAAAATTTGTCCTTTAGCAAGAACCAATCCAACTGATTTTGCAGTTTCACGCAACGAATCTAATTTCTCGGGGCCTGGCTCTTCGTGCACGCGAAATAAAAACGGTTGATTCTTCGCAATCAAAGTTTCGGCAGCTGCTACATTAGCCAGTATCATGCATTCTTCAATCAACCGATGTGCGTCGAGACGATCTCGAAAATTTATTGAAGTCACTTTACCAGAGTCAGACAGTATAATTTTACGTTCTGGTAATTCTAGATCGAGTGGCTGCCGGGCTTCACGTGCAAATTTCAGTGCGTCATAGGCCGCAAACAGAGGTTTAAGTACGTTATCTACAAAAGGTTCAGCGCGTTTGGAGGGGTTTCCATCTATCGCGGCCTGCGCCTCCTCATAGGATAATGAAGCAGGAGATCGCATTAAGCCACGAACAAACCTATGTGATATTTTTTCACCTTTGGCAGAGATTTTCATCTCTACCGCGATACAAGGACGGGTAACGCCTTCATGTAGAGAACATAAATCGCCGGATAATTGATCTGGGAGCATGGGCACAACACGGTCTGGAAAATAAGTTGAATTACCGCGGTGCCTCGCCTCATGGTCTAAAGCTGACTGTGGTGTGACGTAATGGGCGACATCAGCGATGGCGACCCAAAGCAAAAACCCATTTGGATTTTTGGTATCCGTGTCTGATATAGCACAACAAGCATCATCGTGGTCTCGTGCATCAGCGGGGTCTATTGTGATAAGTGGGAGTGAGGTCAAATCATCTCGATTTTTGAGATTTACTGATTTGGTATCATTAGCTTGTGAAAGTACTAAGTCTGGAAATGAGTCTGGAATTTCATGTTGATGTATTGCTATTAAAGATACAGATTTTGGCTCTGATGGATCACCTAAACTTGTAATAATGCGGGCGTGGGGTAACCCTAATCTCTGTCCAGGACTTAACTTCTCCGCCTCTACAAGTTCGCCGTCTGTGGCTCCGCCAACTGCGTTTTGACTAACGACCCACTCTTTACTGACACCCTTATCGATTGGTAAAATTCGACCGCCGTTAGCATCAGTGTGAAAAATGCCTAGAATTTTTTTAGGTTCAGTTCCAATACGACGTATCAGTTGGCCGGTATATTGATATTCATCCTCGTTTTTATTGATCGACACTCGAGCTAAGATACGGTCACCTTGAGCAATAGAAGTTTTTCCATCTCCAGGTAGCATTAGGATCTTTGGTAAGGTTCCTGTCCCTTCCCACTCTGTGGGTATGCCAAACATTTCACCTTGATCGTCTGGTCCTAAAATTTGCAGCAGTGAAACAGAGGGTAATTTATTGGGATCATTAAATTTTCTCCTGCGCTTTGAGATATGTCCTTCAGCTTTTAAATCGATTAGAATTTTTTTGAGATCAATGCGCGCAGCGCCTGTTATGCCAAAAGCTTTAGCGATGTCTCGTTTGGACGATTTTTTTGGATGTGTGCGGACCCATTTAAGAATTTCCGCCTTAGTGGGAATTTTAGTCATAAAGTTTTAATAGCACGCAGTAGCAATATTCAAAACCCTTTGACACTTTGATACTAATAAATCAGATTTGCCAAAAAAAATATATGGAAGATCAGTATGAGATATCTCATTGTAGCTTTTGTTTTGGTTTTTTCTTCAGTTTCAGCCGAAAGTTTTAAGGTTGGCAATCTGACGGTCTCAGAGGCCTTTGCATATCCAACTAATGGAAAAAGTGGTGCTGGATATTTCACATTAAAAAACGATGGTGCTGAGGATGTACTAATTGGCGTTAGCGGTGATTTCCCACGTGTTATGGTTCATGAGTCAATCATGAAAAATGGTGTTATGAAAATGAAACATCGTATGAAAGTAAAAATTCCTACTGAAGATATTTTTGAATTTAAGCCTGGTGGCTACCACGTGATGTTTATGGGTTTATCTGAAGATTGGAACGT
>NZVF01000014.1 GCA_002698165.1 Planktomarina sp.
TGCTATTTTGGATGTTAGCGGATCACCACCACCCATGCCGTCAATCTGGCGTATATCTGGCGACCCCATAATGCTCATTAGGAACGCATCTCGGCTTAGCTTATCCTCAGGCAAATCATCATGTAAAAAATATCCACCCTTAGAAGTTCCACCACGCATCCACATTGCGCGGACACCATCAGACATACTTAAGGCCTTTTTTTTGAAGTCGCTCACGCATTTTATAAATGTCGAGCCCCAATTCCCCTGCTTCAAAACGGGCACGCTTCTCAGCCTCATTAGATTCACGAGCACGGGCTTTTTCTAGGACCCCTGCCGCCTCGTCACGACGGATCACGCAAACACCATCATCGTCAGCAACAATTACGTCACCAGGGTTAATTAATTCATTAGCACAAACAATGGGTACATTTACTGAGCCAAGTGTTTCTTTGATAGTACCCTGGGCAAAGATAGCTCTCGACCAGACAGGAAAACCCATCTCTTTAAGGTCCCGAACATCCCGAACGCCAGCATCAATAATCAGCCCTTTACAACCCCTTGCCTTAGCCGAGGTTGCTAGCAAATCGCCAAAATATCCAGCGTTACTGGGTGAGGTCGGTGATAAAACAAGAATATCACCTACCTGCAACTGCTCAATCGCCACATGCAACATCCAATTATCACACGGCGGCGCAGAAATTGTCACAGCGCTGGCAGCAATTCGGGCACCAGAATAAATAGGGCGCATGTAGTCAGCCAGTAAACCCTTACGGCCCTGCGCCTCGTGAACAGTGGCAACCCCACATTTAGCTAAAGCATCAACTATTTGTTGATCAACACGATCAATAGTCTGAACAACAACACCGGAAGTACCAACAGGATAAATCATACTAGTTCATCCACTGTTTGCGGAAAAATCATTTCAAAACCCTCAGCATACTCAGCCTTCCGTCCTCCCGCCATACCACCGGAGTTCCGACGGAAATGATTTCCCCGATTTTCCGCAACATTTGTATAGAATTTCCACAAATGCTCTTGTCCCTGCATACATTCAATTGCGGCCCGTTTTTTATCCCAAACCTGAGTGATGTCGAGAAAGACATTAGGTTTCCATCCCATCTGCTCTGTCTGATGTGGTTCAAATAAATATAGCTGAGGCGCTCCTAAAACTTTTTCGCCAGGATTGTGGCCCCAAGCTTGGGCTATCATTCGGCATTCAAGTGCAAATTGCGTCGTATTCATGTGGTCAGTGTTGTAAGGATCCCACCTAGAGTGGCTCATCATCCATTTTGGCTGAACTTCACGAATAATATCTACCATTTTATCTTGAGCATCTCGATCCAGTTTCAAGGGATAATCCCCAAGATCTAAAAATTGGATATCACTCACGCCAAGCGCATTTGCGGCTGCTTGCGCTTCATCTTTGCGTGCTGACTTAACATAATCCAGTGTCATGCCTTCTTGCTTCCAAAGCTTGGCACTTTCTCCTCTCTCACCAAATGAGAGACAAGCTACAGTTACTTCGTATCCAAGCTCCTGATGCAGGGCGATCGCACCACCACAGCGCCAAACAAAATCTGCTGCATGTGCAGAAATTACTAAAGCAGTATTATTTTCAGCCATGTTGGTCCCTCTCTAAACTCAAATTTACCACGATATCTAATTCGCTAACGGATAAAGAATCCATTTTGAATCATGACACTGGTATTTGAATTTGTTATAATGGTAAAAATGAGTAATTTCCAAACATGCGTGATTTACCCCATATTCGTTACCTTTACGTGGTCAAAGAGATCTTTCAGCATCGTCGAATCAGTATCGCCGCATCCATCGTACATATCTCTCAGCCAGCGGCGAGCCAATCCTTAGCTCGAGTTGAAGATTATCTGAAGAACCGTCTCTTCGAGCGACACCCGAAAGGCTTAGATCCAACAGAAATAGGTTTAATTTTCGAAAGGAGGTTAACTCGTGTTTTGCACCACCTTCGTCGAGGTGACAGTCTTGCTTGCAAAAAGGCTAATAGAGGTAAAAATGGTAAACCAAAAAATAACTTCCACAGGCATTGCTCGCCAGTACAAATCAGAGCATTTCTAAAAATAACAAAAACAGGTAGCTTCAATCAGGCCGCCCGCGAATTAAATGTCAGTCAACCAGGGGTCCACCGTGCGCTCCGTGAGCTCGCTTCATTATCCGGCTTTTCACTCTTTGAACAAACAAAAGGTGGCATTAAACTGACACCCGCCGCTGAAGCATTTGCCCATCAACTTCGCCTCGCAGTAGGTGAATTCCAGCAAGCCATCTTCGAAATAAACGAATTTCTGGGACAGACTACCACACGCATCAATGTAGGGTCACTACCACTATCTCGTATTTCTATATTGCCCGCTGCCATTGACAAATTACTTTCTCAAGAAGGAAAAGGCGTACAAGTTAATTGCGTAGATGCGAGATATCCAACTCTCCTTCGAGACCTCCAATTTGGGGAGTTAGACTTTTTAATTGGTGCGCTTCGCTTTCCAAAACCAGCTTATGATATCGAGCAAGAAGAGTTATTTATTGATGGCCTTGCCATTGTAGTCTCACCTAGTCATCCGCTAGTTTCATCCGCAGCTCTCACAATTGAGGATACGTTAGAATACCCTTGGGTCGCTCCACCACGCGCAACTCCGTCTGGGACTTACCTCTTCGAGAAGCTTCGAATTCATGAGCTACCCAATACACCGGTATGTACTGTTTCAAGTTCTTTAATCCTGCTACGAGGCCTTTTGTCTCGTGGGAATTACGTTTCCATTACATCAAAAAGCCAAATAGAATTTGAAAAAAAAATGGGACTACTTGTCCAACTACCTATCGATTTACCAGAGTCAGATAGACCAATTGGTCTAACAGTCAGGGCCAACTGGAAGCCGACACCATTACAGGCAAAATTTTTAGATATCATCCGTAAAACATCTGAAATTAAAAATATAAAGAGTCCGCTTAATAACAAATTCAAATAGGGGTTCCAGTATTTGAATTTCCATTTTAAATTTTCTTGTAATAGTATGGATAAAAGTAAACCACATCTTTCTGAAAATGAGTATTGGCAAATAGGATAATTGTATGGCTGATAAAGAGTATGATGATATACCCGGTACTTTTGTTTTTGACGCTGACCGGTCTCGAGAAGGTTACCACTTAAATCAATTCTGTATTTCACTACGACTTCAGAAGAACCGCGATGAATTTAATGCAGATGAAAACGCATACCTAGATAAGTACCCAATGACCTTAGAGCAACGTGACGCGGTCGTGAAACGTGATTGGAACCTACTTCTGGAATTGGGAGGTAATATTTACTACACTGCCAAATTTGCTGCGAATGAAGGTATTAATTTCCAAAATCTTGCTGGACGAATGACCGGCATGGGTGTCGAGGCTTATCGCGATATGATGTTGGCTGGTGGGAGATCGATAGATGGCAATCGTACCAAATCTGAATGGAAGGAAAACTAATGGCAAGAGTTACCGCAGGGGTGGGATGCTCTCATGTTCCCGCTATTGGTGCCGCCATGGACACTGGTATAACCCATGAACCTTACTGGAAACCATTGTTTGATGGTTTCAAAAAATCTCGTGAGTGGATGAAAGACCAGAAGCCTGATGTGATATTTTTGGTCTATAATGACCATTGCACAGCATTTGATGCATCTTGCATCCCCACATTTGCGTTAGGATGTGCAGCTGAATTTCAACCTGCAGATGAAGGCTGGGGGCCTCGGCCAGTACCAGTTGTCAAAAATCATCAGAAACTGGCAAGCCATATTGCACAGTCGTTGATACTGGATGAATTTGACTTAACCATAATGAACGAAATGGAAGTAGATCATGGATTAACGGTACCGTTGTCTGTTATGTACGGTGATGTTGGACCGGACGACGAATGGCCAGCCCTTGTTGTTCCACTTTGCGTCAACGTGGTACAATATCCACCACCAACCGGAAATCGTTGCTACAATCTTGGCAAGGCGGTACGCCGAGCTATCGACAGCTTTGAAGAAGATTTAAATGTTATGATTTTTGGCACGGGCGGCATGAGCCACCAACTTCAATACAAACGTGCTGGCCTCATCAACAAGGAGTGGGATACCAAGTTTTTAGATTTAATGACAGAAGATCCAGTTGGAGCCAGTCAAATTAGCCACCTAGAGTATCTACGAGAGACTGGTAGTGAGGGTATTGAAATGGTTATGTGGTTGATCATGCGTGGTGCTTTGGACGAAAATGTAACTGAAATTTATCGTCATTACCATGTTCCAGCATCCAATACGGCAGTTGGCCATATTATTCTTGAAAATAAAACCTGAGGAAAATTTAATGAGAATTTGCGTTGCAGGCGCCTATGGTGCATTTGGTCAAAAACACCTCGATGCTTTGGATAAAATCGAAGACATTGAAGTAACTTCAATTATGGGCCCAACAAAAAATAAAATTGACGCATTAGCAGCCAGCCGAAATATTAGTCATGCAGGAACCACACTTGAGGAGTGTATTTCGCGTGATGATGTTGATGCTGTTATACTTTCTACTCCAACCCAAATGCATGCTAATCAAGCAATCGCCTGCATGGAAGCCGGAAAACACGTATTAATTGAAATCCCAATGGCTGATAGTCTTGAAGATAGCCAAAGGGTTTTAGACAAACAGAAAGAAACTGGGCTTACCTGTATGGCAGGGCACGTGCGCCGCTTCAACCCACCCCACCAGTGGATTAAAAGTAAGATTGATGCAGGTGAACTTAAAATCCAACAAATGGATGCTCAAACATATTTCTTTCGCCGAACCAATACTAATGCAAAAGGTGAACCTCGGTCATGGACCGACCATCTGTTGTGGCATCATGCGTGCCATACAATTGACCTGTTTCAGTATCAGACGGGTGGAAAGGCAATTCAAGCTTTTGGACTTCAAGGCCCTCCTCATCCCGATTTAGGTATTGCTATGGATATGTCTATTGGAATGAAATCTGAAAGTGGTGCGATCTGTACGTTGTCACTAAGCTTCAACAATGAAGGCCCACTAGGAACTTATTTTCGCTATATCTGTGATAATGGCACCTATATCGTCCGTTATGATGACCTGTATGATGGCAATAACAATCAGATAGACTTAACAGGTACAACTGTATCAAACAACGGAATCGAGCTAATTGATCGGGAATTCATTTCTGCCATCAAAGAGGATAGAAAACCAAATTCTTGCGTGACTGAAGCGATTACCGCTATGCAGACGCTGGATCAAATAGAACGATCAATGGATTAGGGTATTAATTTTAATATGCAAGACTATCCAAAATAATGCGTGTTATTAGCAAATCGTCTGTGTCAGAAATCAGCAAGCCTTCTTTAAAATAGGTGCTGCACTCTTTTAAATAAGGAGATGCCCAGGTCCGGGTTGCCTCCGGCTGAAATGCATTCAGTCCATTTGGAAAGTCGATGCACCAACAAAGTGGATCCCTAAGCTTGTTTTGCTTCTTAAAATTATTCATTTTTATATCAGCCTGACCTGGGGACATAAGTAAAATATTAGAACCATCAGAGTCATGTTGCACTTGATCCAAGGAATGCGAACGAACATTCCCAGCCGGAAAACCAATTCCTCTAAGAAAAGCGGGCTCAGCAAGGCGAAGCGAAGTCGAAAGTTGNCTTTCATTGTTCTTGNCAGGGTCATTCCAGCGCCANTTTGCNAAACCAGATAGAATAGCTATTTGACCTGACAGTCGTATTGTCGCCGTCAGCCATTTAATTTGACCACCATGTGCAGGATCTAGGTGCAAAGGAACAGGATCTGTCCTTATAAGACCTGGGATTTCCATCATTGGGGCCACTCGGATAAAAATCCAGGCAGACTGAAATCCATGACGGACTAGCATTTGGCCTAACGATAGGTTGAGAGGAAAATATCCATCAATGAAATCTTCAAATAAGGTCGCCTTAATCGGAACTATGCTCACTATACAGAAGCATCCCAAGGACAGCNTTCTCGTCGCTCCAAATCTGCTTGATGGCTAGCATCCGACCAGTTCTCGGTNGGCGCAACAGCATCATTAGACAAAGGCCCTATAATTTTTTTGTTATTTTCATCGTCCTGCATNGGTAGTGCAGTTCGATTACCTTCTTGCATAGCATTTATTGCCTGACGTAAAGTCCTGCGATAGCGGATAATAGCCTTATCAGATCTACCAAGATGTTCACGAGTTCGATTCTGGATGCGACCCATACCCTCTACCGCCCATTGATCATGTACGTTGATGTCCATACCCATTCCAGTGTAGGTTTCATTTGCCTGTTCTTTGTGATCATAACCATAAAAATTCTTACGGTTTTTTAATGGCGCATAAGTTGGCAACTCATGTTCTTTTAGCCTTTGCGCGCGCATTACATCTTTATTTACTGGATCTTTGAAACTGGTGAAAATCGTGTACCAATAGCAATTTTCATCATCTATCGGTACGTGCCACTGAGTAATGGTCATCTCTCGTGACATCGGAATGCAAATTGCTTCAGGAAATATCTGATTTGTAATACGTACATGGGTCTGTCCATTATCCATATGACGGAGGGCAGTTATTTTCAGGCCATAATCAGTTTCTTCTACGTCTATNTCGGGNCGCGGATATTCACGAAGGACCTGTGTCATCGGTATACTNGTTTGCGCCACTTTATCTCGAAACTGTTTTCCNTAATTATCAGCTTGATCATCTTCCTTCAAAAATCGGTGNANAAACGAGGCATGTGCGGGATCAATGCCAATTTCTAGTGCCTGTAGCCAATTGCACTCCCAGAGGCCCTTAAATGCAAATACATGCGTGTCATCCGCCCGGAAGCAATCAAAATTTGGAAAGTCTGGCGCATCACCATCACCTAAATAGGCAAAAGCAATGCCTTTCTTTAATGTGACAGGATAGGAAGGCCCTTTANCATCAATTTTAATGTCCGCGGCAGAAGGATAAAATACCGGTGGTTCATTCTTACTGGACATTCGAGTGACCAATTCCAAATTTCCTGCCATGTCTTCGACCAAAGCAAGTCGTTCACCTAAAAGATTTACAGGAACTGGTAGTTTACCCTCAAGTTCCTCAACTAATGCAGCCGGATGCCAATAGCACCGCAGAACGGCACCCGCCTCAGTCTCTGGTCCAATTTGGGTAATAGTATCATTTAACTGTTGGCTAATCATGCCACATCTCCATCACGCAAAAAGGCCCATATCTCTCCATTACGTTCTTCCACTGGCGTCATTGGTACCTTTATTGCTTTATACATTTGTGAGTCCTTGGGCTCAGCAGGCTGCTCTATGCATTGTCCAGTCCGGTCAAAATGCCAACCATGAAAAGGACAACGCAAGCCATTATCTTCAAGTCTTCCGTAGCATAGATCAGCTCCACGATGAGGGCAATGTCGTCCAATCAGACCCAGCTCACCTTCNTCGTCTCTAAATAATACAAGAGGTTTGCCATTGAGAACAATTGGGATTAGCGGTCGAGCAATATCTAAAGCCTCACGTTTAATTAGGCGCACCCATCCAGCTTTACCGTTTATTAATTTTTCGGCTGGAATAGGGCTGGGACTGGTCATTGCATACCTCNAAGCACTGCGTCATTCGTTCAAAAATATTTAGCAAGTTAATTTCAAACGATAATATTCTAAAGCCCATTCTATAAGAAGAACTTAAAGTGGAAGCAAATATTTTAGTATTTGGATAAACTGCTATTACAAGATCTTTGATGTTCCAATCACAGAAATCAGGTTTAAGACTACGGCCATATTATTGCTCAAAGATGTGAACTATAATATGATCNTAAGAATATTTTTTTTTCGAACATAGAAAAATAGGACCAGCGATGACCCCTGAATTCATGCTGATTACCTTTGTNCTTTTTTTTGCAGGAGCGATTGCTGTGCCAATCGCTTCCCGTTTGGGGTTGGGCTCGGTCCTGGGCTATTTGATTGCAGGAATTATAATCAGTCCATTGTTTAAAATGATTGGCGTAGACGTTGTCGCAATTCAGCATTTTGCCGAGTTTGGCGTTGTAATGATGTTGTTCCTAATTGGGTTAGAAATGAACCCTCGCGAGCTGTGGGCAATGCGAAGCAAAATATTCATCATGGGAGGGCTACAAATTAGTCTTACTACCATAGTGGTGATGGCTTTCGCCATAAGTTTTGGACAAATTTGGTCTGTTTCGTTGGCCATTGGTCTTATCTTTGCCCTTTCCTCAACGGCCATAGTTAACCAAACACTCAAGGAAAAAGGGCTATCAAAATCAAATGGGGGACGCTCCAGCCTTGCCATACTGCTGGCCCAAGACATTGCTGTGATCCCAATGTTAGCTTTGCTTCCGTTATTGGCCGTGCCTGAATTGATTGAGATCCGGTTAGTAGAAATATTGGTAAATACTGACTTGCAACATAAAAACGATCATAGTGCCTCGCTGACCTTATCACTTGTCGAGGGACTAAACGGCTGGCAAACTACAGTCGTAACAGTTTTAGCGGTTGGTGGTATCATCGTTTTGGGCCGATATGCCGTTACACCATTGTTTCGTTTCGTGGCGCGAGCTCACTTACGCGAACTGTTCGTCAGTACCGCTCTGATGGTTGTTGTGGGCATTGCGCTGTTAATGACCATGGTTGGATTGTCGCCAGCGTTGGGGGCATTTTTGGCAGGCGTAGTTCTCGCTAGCAGCGAATATAGGCATGAGTTAGAAAGTGATATTGATCCATATCGTGGACTTCTGCTGGGAGTCTTTTTCATTACAGTGGGAGCAAGCATCAACTTTAGTTTGTTGTTTGGAAGCTTCTTCTCCGTTATTGGCATTACCATCGGATTGATCACGCTGAAGGCAGCTGTACTATTAATGCTGGCTTTTTTATATAAACTTCAGGGTGCAGATCGTTGGCTGTTCAGCCTAGGGCTCGCACAAGCTGGCGAGTTTGGTTTTGTCCTTTTGTCATTTACGGTAGCCAACGCCGTTATACCCAAAGATCTAGCAAATATCTTATTGTTAGCTGTTGCCTTGTCAATGTTGCTAACGCCTGCAATTTTTATTCTTTATGAGAAGGCCATCGCACCACACTTTACCACAACACAGACAAAAGAACCTGATATAATCGATGGTAATGCGCAAATTATTATCGCTGGTCATGGACGTTTCGGAGGTATTGTGAACCGGGCAGTGAGTGCCGCAGGCTATGAAACCACAGTAGTCGATTACAGTAGTGAGCAACTAGAAATACTACGAAAATTTGGAATGCGGGTTTACTTTGGCGATGCATCACGGCCTGACTTGCTAGAAGCAGCGGGCATCAGAAAAGCTAAGATTTTGATTGTGGCTATCGATGGTAAAGACACCATAACGAAGCTGGTAAACTATGTCACAAAGACCTATCCAGACGTGTACGTCATAGCACGAGCCGTTGATCGCAATCATGTGTATGATCTGTATGCAGTTGGCTGTCGCGATATTATCCGGGAAACATATGACGGCTCAATCCGTATGGCGCGCTCAGTTCTTGAGGCACTTGGCGCCACACGCAGTACCGCACAAAGAATGATGAACGCATTTGAGGAGGTCGACCGCGAAATGATGGTCGAGACCGCCAGCTTGCATGACATCAATGTACCAGTTGCAGAGAACGAGGCCTTCATAGGCAAAGTCAATGAAATGCGTGATACTTGGGAACCTCAACTAAAGGGCAAGATGAATGCCGCTCGCTCGAAAAAGGTATGACCCAAAAATTATATGATTTTTTAATCAATACAAATGATAAATTATTGTAATCATTTTAGTTTTCTTGGTTGCGGGAGTAGGATTTGAACCTACGACCTTCAGGTTATGAGCCTGACGAGCTACCGGGCTGCTCCATCCCGCGCCAAGTCCGAACTAGCTAATCCGTCGTTCCAAAAACTACAAGAGTAAAAAAAGAATTAATATGTAATTATTTTTTCGTTCAAAACTTGACGCAAGATGGAAAGATTTGGGGGTCAGCCTCATTAGTGCTCGCTTTCCTAAAGTTTTAACTCATCAAAAAATATTTTTACGTCGACATTTGTTCAGCTTTGTCACACCATCTAAGTCTCTAGTCTAACTGTGGAAAACATTATGTCTAAACATAGCTATAATAGTGGGCGGTTGAACTTACCTTTTGTTGGAATATCAACTTTTGGCAAACGCCCTTTTGTGGAAGAATGGGACACCATTGACGCAGATGTTGCGGTCATGGGTGCGCCATATGATTTTGGAACACAATGGCGCGCAGGCGCCCGTTTTGGACCAAGATCCGTGCGGGAAGCCTCTACTCTTTTTTCTTTCGGGCATGCTGGTGCATATGACCATGAAGACGATGCAACTTATCTGGCAGAGGATGTCCGAATTGTAGACATTGGAGATGCGGACATTATTCATACCAAGACGGACGAAAGTCATTCCAATATTGAACTTGGAGTGCGCAAGATATTAGCTGCAGGTGCATTGCCTGTGGTTATAGGCGGCGACCATTCAGTTAATATTCCCTGTATTAACGCCTTCTCTGACGAAGACCCAATTCATGTTGTTCAAATTGATGCTCATTTGGATTTTGTTGATGAACGGCACGGAGTAACCCAAGGCCATGGAAACCCAATGCGACGTGCAATTGAAAAACCATGGGTTACAGGTATGACCCAGTTAGGCATAAGGAATGTAAGCTCTACTGCAAAAGAAGGTTATGAGGACGCCCGCAATCGTGGGTCTGATATTCTATCAGTTCGTCAGTTCCGTCAATTGGGAGTTGAGGCGGTTCTTAAACGCCTCCCAAAAGGTTCTAGGTATTATGTAACAATAGACATTGATGCATTCTGCCCATCTATCGCACCAGGTACGGGTACTCCCAGTCATGGAGGCTTTCTTTACTATGAGATAATTGAATTTTTACAAGGCCTTGTTCAGTGTGGGCAAGTCGTTGGCATTGATTTAGTAGAAGTCGCACCCGCTTATGATCCAACCGACAGCACTCAAATTTTAGCAGCGCAAGTTCTGTTAAACTTCATAGGGTTTATTTTTCATGCCAAGAGATAATATTATCATTGCCCTTAAACTAGCGAGCAAAATAAATTAATTATCACCACCGAGGTCATTCCAAATACGTTCGACCCAAGATTTAATCTGAAGCCCTTCTTCCCAGCGATTTGACATTTCAATGCCATCTGGACCAGTCATAGCATATTCAGGAGGACCAAGCTCACAAAGGAAGATGCAATCCCCAGAACTTCGTTGTCGCCAATCTTTCAGACCTTCACGCCACCAATTCTTGAACAATTTAACCCATTTTTGATGCTGTGGGAAATCAAGTTGGAGCTGGATTTGTTGCCTGCTCGCTACACGCCCCTGAAAACTATCAGACCGCTGCAAAACGCGACTGATCAATCCTAAGTCCCGTTCAGATATAGGGAACCAGAATTCCCGATCTACCACATAATGACTTAAGTCGGCGCACATACGCATTTCAGGAACAGCGTCTAGAAGGCATAGGGTCGAATAAAGGTCGTTCGTAATACAATTACGGTGACTTTCAAATTGGATAGGAATACCAATTTGATCCGCCATTTCAATCCACTCGCGTATTACTGGTATCATACCGTCCACTGAAAGTGGCATCACCTGTCCAATTACATCTACAAATGGGCTACCAAAGTCTTTTGCCATGACCAATGTCTCACGTAGACTCTCAACAGTCTTAGGAAATGCTACGATTAATGGTGTTAGACCATGGCGTTCCATATGTGGACGAACCTCATGAGCTTGTGCAACATCACCCGCTCCCAAATCAATTGCCATGCCATCATATCCCGCAGAAGATACCATTTCACATACCTCATCATAGGGTAATTTAATCCCAGTTTGATCATGTGGCTGCATGGCCCAAAGACTAGTATAGGTTTTAAGGCTTTGAGACATTGTGGGTTCCTTTGCTGAATAAATGCATAAACACGTATCAGGTCACAGAAGATGCGATCAATTTATTTTAAAAAGCTCTTAAAACGATCTTATTCCGCCGGCACACGCAAACGCCCACCGACAGTTGGAACGACCCAAACCTCATTTTGCGGCCATTTACTTTCATCTTTCTGAGCTAGGCATTTGATTACCTCAATTTGGAATTCAATCCAGCCCATCCGATGTACAGACCCTGCCTGTTCCTCAATTTTACTATTTAATTCACGAAGTTTCCAAAATGGAACTGATGGAAATACGTGATGGGCTGTATGATAAGGCATCTGCCAGCAAAGCCAACGCATGAGCACATTTGTTTTTGTAGAGCGAGTATTTTCTAAAATGTCATCTTTGTGACTTAGGCCAAGATGTTCAATCGTATTTTGTAATTGATGGATAGGTTTTGTCGCAAGCATTGGAATAATCCAGAAGCTCAGTACAGCCCAACTTTGAGTGACTACCGATCCAAATGCAATTAAAATATACAGAGCTAAATGGACGCGACTTTCATAAATAACCTTAGCCTCTTCTTCTGCACGAATATAGGGTTCAATAATTATACCTTTTGCCCGCCTAATCACACCAAAAAATCTATTTTTCCAATACGTGATTCCAGACATCCACAATAAATACGTACGAAGCGTATACGGTTCCCGAACTAACTCACCATCCTTCTCCCAGTTTTGAGTGTATGTGTGATGTGCGAAATGCATTATTTGATCGTAGTCTCTCGGAAAGATCATAAAAAAACCAATTAACCTGCCGAATATCTCATTAACTTTACGAGTTGAGAATACTGTAGCATGGCTAAGTTCGTGTTGTGCTGCATATAGAAAATTTATCAAAACTCCCAAACAAAATCCTGTAAGTAACATCCAGGCAGTACCTAAAACCAAGCTGTGCAAATAACCAAAAAATAAGATTGCCGATAAATGACTCAACATTTGGCAGGCGCCCCAAGTATTAGAGCGAACATTCAAAGCCTTCAATTCTTCAGGTGTAACGAGCTTTCGACGCGAAAATGAAGCTTCCATAACTGCCTCCTATTAACTTTATTAAAATTGCCTCGCCGGAGACTAATGGTCCAATTGTGATTTTGCTAGGAAATTCTTTCCCAAGGCCGAATAAATTCACCTAACACTTCTGTGATTGCTGCATCATCCGCTGATCCTGACACTTGCGCAACTAAACCGCGCTGCTTGTCTTCAATTACTGATACCACACGTGCATCAGTACTGGCATTCACGAGGGCTTCATTGAAAATCCGAGTAATAGCTGATTTTCGTAGTGCGGGTTTAAAAACTTTACCAACAGCCGTTTTTGGCAGCTCTGGTAAAATCTCAAGATATTTTGCTTGGGCCGCACGTTCACTCACACGCGCATTAACAAATTCTGTTAACTCTTCAGGTGTGGCAACTCCACCCTCTATTAGCTCTACATAAGCGCATGGTAATTCACCAGCATAGGAGTCAGGCTGGCCAATTGCGCCTGCAAACGCGACGGCTTCGTGCCCTGCCAAAGCCTCTTCTATTTCCGCAGGGTCGATATTATGGCCACTGCGAATAATTAAATCTTTAGCACGGCCGGTAATCCATAGATAGCCGTCCTCATCTATGCGTCCTAAGTCACCGGTTCGAAGATAAGTTTCGTAGTGGTAAAGATTGCTATTTTTTGCGGCCTCGGTATATGTATTACCCGAAAAAATACCTGGGTTTTCAATGCAGATTTCCCCTATCTCATCAGAAGCACACGCTTTTGGACCATCAGCCGTATCCATTAAAATTTTTACGTTGGTATGAGGCAAAGGTAGACCAACAGAGCCAACTTTCTTTAACCCTTGGTCTGGATTGCATGACACAAGACAAGTTGCCTCAGTAAGGCCATAGCCCTCAACTATTTCGACACCAGTAGCTGTCTCAAACTTTTTAAACAGTTCTACTGGTAATGGTGCTGAACCAGAGAAGGCTGTTCTAAGAGATGAAACATCTGCATCAATTGGCCGTTGCATAAGCGCCGATATTGCTGTGGGTACAGTAATCATAAACGTTACATTCCATCTTTCAATCAGTTTCCAAAAGTTATCGAATACTCCGTCACCACGATAACCTTGAGGGGTGGGAAACACTACGTGAGCTCCTGAACTTATCATGGCCATTAAAATCACATGGCATGCAAAAACATGAAATAATGGTAACGGACATATTATTGTATCTTCAGGTTTAAAAAGTAGCCGATCTCCCAACCAGCCGTTGTAAACCATTCCAGAATATTTATGCTGTGCCACCTTAGGCATACCAGTGGTACCACCTGTGTGAAAATAGGCAGCTATTCTGTCTTCGCTCGCATCATCAAACTCAAGAGCGGTGTTTTGTTTATCAATTTCTGAATTAAAGTCCATGACTTGAGCAGAATGAGCTACATCTACTTTTGGGCGAATTAGAGGCACGATCCAAGACTTTGGAGGCGATAGATATCTATTAAGGTCAACCTCTAAAACTGTTTTCACATTTGGTGCATCAGCAACGGCATCCGCTGCAAGTTGAGCAAGATCGGTCTTGGGGAAGCCCCTTAAAGTAACTAAAACTTTTGCATTAGTTTCCCGCAAAATTGCAGCAATCTGCTCTGGTTCCAGTAGTGGATTAATTGGATTTGCTATACCAGCGATACAACCGCCAATTAAGGTCAAAGCAGCTTCATTACAGATTGGCAGCAGATAAGCAACGACATCCTTTTCACCAATCCCAAGGCTCCGAAATAGATTTGCAGCTTGAACCGACTTATCACGAAAATCTTGCCAGCTGAGGGTTTCAGCTTTGTCTTTTGGCCCAGAGGTAATTTGGAAGCTAATTCCAGGACGCTTTCCGTGACGGGTGGCTACAGAATCGATAAACTCATACATGGTTTTAGAAACATCACGCTCAGCCCATGGCATTTCATTTCCAACCGCATCAACTTCGGCTTTTGTCGCAAAGCTCATCTTTCTCTCCCATCAAATAAAATCATCCCACTTTTTCGTGGCGTTGTTGATAAGATGATCAGTTTTGAATGATTTCGCAAGCTTTATGGTCAAACCATTTTCATAAATTTCTTCTTAGCAATATAACCATCAGAAAATTGTAACTCAGCCAACCGCGAATAAAGACCGCCCTGAGATACTAACTCAGAATGTGTGCCTTCAGATATTATCTGGCCTTTGTCCATAACTAAAATACGATCTGCTTTCTTCACAGTTGCAAGTCGATGTGCTACTACAAGCGTCGTTCGATCTTTAGAAATCTTTTCGAATGCTTGCTGCACTAGGGCCTCGCTTTCACTATCAAGGGCTGAGGTCGCCTCATCAAGCAAAAGAATTGGTGCATCACGCAGAATTGCACGGGCAATTGCAATACGTTGTTTTTGTCCCCCAGACAACATAACACCTCGCTCACCAACGAAGCTATCATAACCATCTGGTAGTTTTGAAATAAAGTCATGCGCAGCCGCAGATTTTGCTGCTCCTACAACTTCAGGATGTTTGGCATCAGGTCGACCAAATAAAATGTTATCATATGCAGAGCTTGCAAATATTACAGGGTCTTGAGGTACTATGGACATAAATTTTCGAAATTCGCTTCGATCCATTTCTGTCAAGTTTACGCCACCAAAACTAATTACGCCTAATTGTGGATCAAAAAATCTTTGCAAAAGTTGAATGATGGTTGATTTGCCCGCCCCAGAAGGGCCAACCAAAGCGATCGTCTCTCCAGGCTCAATTGTAAAATTAATTTCATTTAGGGCAGATAATTCTGGCCTACTTGGGAAGGAGAAACTCACTTTTTTAAATTTGATAGTCCCAACAATGGGTTCTTTAGGACACTCAGGGTCAACAACCGAATCTTGCGCATTGAGTAGCTCGACTAAGCGTTCCGTTGCTCCTGCCGCCCTTTGNAGTTCTGCCCATAACTCTGAAAGCGCNGCTGTAGAACTNGCTACAATNGTTGCATAAATTACAAATTGTACCAATTCNCCAGCTGATGTTGTTCCACTACGTACGTCAATAGCCCCAACCCACAAAACACCCATCACCCCAGAAAAAACTACGAAAATGATGGTCATAGTAATAAATGCACGTAGTTTGATTCTTGCCTTTGCACTATCAAAAGATTTTTCAATAATCTGGGAGAATTCAAAGGCTGAGCGAATTTCATGTGTAAAAGCTTGGACAGTTTGAACGGACAGCAATCCCTCTGAGGCTTTGCCTGACGAAGCAGCAATCCAATCTTGGTTATCACGTGACAAACGACGTAAGCGGCGACCTAGTATCAAAATTGGTCCAAGAATGAGTGGTACAATTAGTAAGACAAGACCGGTGAGCTTTGGTGATGTCCAAAGCATCATGACAAGTCCACCCGACATCATCAATGAATTTCGTAGCAACCAACTCGCCGAAGACCCTATTACGGATAGGATTAACGTGGTGTCGGTAGTAATCCTACTTAACACTTCACCAGTCATTAATTTCTCATAATAAGCCGGTGACATGCCTATCATACGATCAAAAATTGATTTGCGGAGGTCTGCAACCACGCGCTCACCCAAACGCGTTACCATATAATATCGAAGGCCAGTACCCAATGCAAAGATAGCTGCCATACCAATAGCAGCTAAAAAATATTTATTAAGTAAAGTTGTATCCCCTAGGGCAAAGCCATCAATGACCCGACGGGCAGCAATTGGCAAAGCAAGAGACACGGTTGCCGTAATAAAGAGTGCTGTAAGAGCAACGAATACTAGGAGTTTGTACGGGCTAAAAAAAGGTATTAGTGCCCGTAAAATACCAACTTTTTTGGACGAAGCTCGATCCTCTGAAATATCTGCCATAGAATCTGGTTTATCTCCCATGCTTAATCCGCACTGGAATTACGCTCTACAAGCGCGACACCTTATCAACAAGGGTCGAAAGCNATTATTCCAATTAAATGCTAATATGACACATGATNTAGCCAAAATTTNAGTCTAAAATCNAGTATCACAATTGAGTGAAATTCAAAAATTTATTATCAAAACATATTAAGTTTTAAGCTTTTGGAGCGGGTAGCGGGAATCGAACCCGCACCTTAAGCTTGGAAGGCTCTTATGATACCATTTCACCATACCCGCGCCGTTCNCGATCCGTATGTCAGCCAAAAATTAAGGTCAATACCGGAAGCAAAAAATACAACAGCTGATAGTGANAGAATTGAGACCACCCACAATATGTAGTAGCTATCTCTTGCTATTAACATAAATAAGTCATATCNAATNAAAAAATCTCCCTAACTGGCCACTATTTNTAGTGGCTTTTTCTTTTTTAGAAATAAAACTGAGAATTAGTGGCTTGGACTTACCTTTTAACACTCAGGCAGCTAATCGGCGCTTTCGGTATTTGATAAAATTTGTAAGAACTACATGACGGTTGACGGTTTTGCTTTAAAAATGCACACCACGGCTATGTTTATTTACAAAATATTTCGTTCGAACGAATGGGACCATTTTAAGGCNTCNGGCGAAACTGCCGGNGCGCCAATTGACCTTGCTGATAGATACATTCATTTTTCCACCTCATCNCAAGTAAAGGAAACTGCTGAAAAGTACTTTTCCGGCAGTAAAAACCTTTACCTTGCCGCTATCGATACTGCCAAATTAGGCAAAGATTTGAAATGGGAAATATCTAGAGGAGGGGAAGAGTTCCCCCACCTCTACAACACACTAAAGATGACTGATGTTGCGTGGCATCTTCCATTACCAATTGTGGATGGGCGCCACAAATTTCCAGACAAGTTTGAATGAAAACCTTTGAAAAAATCGGGCTTAAATTGCTGCATCAGCTGGAACCAGAGCGTGCCCATGGCTTGTCGATACAGGCTTTGAAATTTGGGTTGGCACCACTTCACGGCAAACCAATAACCAGTTCACATCTCAAAACAAAAATTGGTGGAATAACCCTTTCAAACCCCATAGGANTAGCCGCTGGTTACGACAAAAATGCGGAGGCTTTGGGCCCTCTATCTANAGCGGGCTTNGGGTTTTTAGAGGTTGGNGCGGCAACACCACGGCCGCAAGAAGGGTCGGGAAAGCCCCGGCTTTACCGCCTTCCAGAGGATAAGGCAGTCATTAACAGATTTGGTTTCAACAATCAGGGGATTGATAGGATCACAGCGCGTCTCAGACGCACTCAAACAAACATTCCAAGAGGACTGAATTTAGGTGCCAATAAAGATAGCAAACAACAGGTTGAAGATTTTGGATACGTGCTGATGCGGGCNGCAGCACATATTGATTTTGCTACCATTAACGTTTCGTCGCCTAATACAAAAGATTTGCGAAAATTGCAGGGCAAAAATGCATTGGAAGATTTACTCGGTAGAGTAAATACTGCCAATAATGCGCTCGATATAAGAGTTCCAATCTTTTTAAAAATTGCGCCAGACCTNAGCGAAAATGACGTTCAGGATATTGCTGACATTTCGTTATCTGAAAACNTATCAGCTATCATTTGTACAAATACGACCTTAGATCGCAACGACCTTTCTTCTCATCATCAAAATCAATCTGGGGGTTTATCTGGTCGCCCCCTATTTGAAAAATCCACAAGAGTTTTGGCACAAATGCGAAGCGCAACTAATAGTCAGATAGATCTGATAGGCGTTGGTGGCGTGAGTTCCGCGGAAGATGCTTACAAAAAAATTCGAGCAGGTGCTAACGCTGTACAACTTTATTCAGCATTAGTTTATGAAAGTCTTTCACTAATACCAAAAATAGCAATCGGACTAAACGATATCCTAATTAGAGACGGCTTTGAAAACATTAAAGAGGCCGTTGGATTAGATACTGAAAAGTGGTTGTGACTTAAATTATAATTTAGTTACTGAGCGTTCCAACGCCGGATATCTGACCGCTAAAGTCAAACCGCGCAGAATATAAAAACCATTCATAGCCATCCAAAGCCCATGATTTCCAAAAGCTGGTAATAGGATGATTAGAAAAATGGAGTACCCAATAAACGAGATAATCATCATATTACGCATATCTCTAGTACGAGTAGCTCCAATGAAAACTCCATCAAGCATCCATGCCATAGCACCCAAAATTGGTACAAAAGCAATGTGAACTATATAAAGTCTTGCATCTGCTTGNACATTTATTTCTTTAGCCATTATGTCGATAAAAATTGGCGCCAAANACCAAATCATAANTGAGATAACTAAGCCAGCACTGAATGTCCAAATCGCCGTAATCATTGCTGCTCGCCGTAGTTTAGCTAAAGCACCAGCTCCCACTGCCTGGCTAACCAGCGCTTCAGCCGCAAAAACAAATCCATCCATTGCATGAGCAGCTACATAGCAAAATTGGAGTAGAACTTGGTTTGCCGCCAATGTAACATCGCCAAGGTCTGCTGCAAAAAATAAAAAGCTTACGAAACCTGCTTGTAACAAAACNGAACGTATTAAAATATCTCCATTTACTTGGGCCATTCTAAGGATCCGTGCTCGATCTATAATCTGNCGACACAATGCCCAGGAAATACTAAAAACTGCGGAACGACATAGAAATAATCCCAGTAAAAGGCCAAACCACTCTGCAATTAAGGTTGCTATGGCTACACCCTCAACTCCAAAACCAAGTCCAATTACAAACCAAATATCTAATATTATATTACCCAAATTCATTAATAGTTGTATCGCCAGCACGGCACCAGTTCGTTCTTGGGCTATAAGCCAACCACTCAAGCCATAAATCGATATCGCCGCAGGTGCTGACCAAATTCGGATTGACATATATTGTCTTGCAAGTGTTTCAACCTCACCAGAGGCCGGTGATACCCAAAAAGAAGCAGCAAAAATTGGTACTTGAAACAGAATGAANCCAATACCCGCNATTAAACCAAAGCCTGATACACGAAAGAATAATGCCGCAACTTCTCTATTATCTTTTGCGCCTAGGGCTTGACCCGTAAGACCAACGGTTCCCATACGCAGAAATCCAAAAATCCAATATAGGGCGCCCAAAATAATTGCCCCAATACCAACGGCACCAATTGGTGCAGCGAGCCCCATTTGACCAATAACTCCAGTATCGACCGCACCGAGTATTGGAACCGACGCATTAGATATTACAATTGGAAAAGCAATAGTAAGAACCCTACGATGAGTTATCCCATAGGTTTGTTTAATCATCACGTTTTGGCATCAAAAAATGTCCAGAAGCTTGCACAAAAAGTCGATCNCGACTNTCCTGCCAGCCCTCTACATGCACNGACGCGTATCGACGGCCTGANCGATTGACCCTTGCGCGAGCATAGGCATCACGTGGTAGNCCAGATCGCAAATAATCTACTGTAAAATCAATTGTTTTTGGTAGAGCTATTTCACCAATTTTTATTGTCTCAATATTTAATTTTTTTGTTTCAATGTCANCCCAAAGTGAATTCCATGCCAAACCAACAATCGCTGTGACTTCCAGAAATGCCGCAGTTGCTCCTCCATGTAATGCCGGTAACGCAGAGTTTCCAATCAAGTCTTCATGAAATCTCATAGTGGCAGTTAAATCATCCCCGTGTCTATCAAATGTAACACCCAAAAATTCGATGTATGGAACTTGATTTACTATTACGTTTAACACTAAATCGCGTCTTCGTTTTTCTTGAATGATTAATTCTGGTTGTTTCATGCCAGTCCCTGAGGNACAGTGAAAGTTCCAGTAGCTGTCGCAACTGGACGATCCCTATCTGTATCACAGGCTATTGCTCTCACAAAGGCAACGGTGCGGGTAATATGATAGCATTCGGCCGTTGCGGTTATTGCTTGTCCTGGAGTTGCTGGACGCATATAGTCGATCCTCAAGCCCAAAGTGGCAGTTGAAATTCCTGCGGCCGGATGGGAGACAACAGCCGCCCCACTAGCCGTATCCATAAGCGCAGATACAGCACCACCGTGAAGCACTTTTGTAATAGGGTCACCTATGAGCGATGCATCATAAGGCATTTTAATAACTGCCCTGCCCCCTTGAATTTCTTCAACCTGCATGCCTAGTTTGCGAGAATGTGGCATCGCCTCAATGAATTGGCGGGCTCTGTTTAAAACTTGCTCANTCATANCTTTGGTTATCAAATTTTAAATAAAAAATTCCAAGCAGTTTATTTGCACTTGCGAGTTATTCTCATTTGCATTAGCCNTTAATTTATGAATTCAAATCCCGATATACATACTTTTATTCCCACAGATATGTTTGGCCCATTTCGGATCAGAAGACTCTTCGTGGTTATTGTTTTTGTTAGCCTAGCTTTGGCCCCAGGGCTCTTAGGCGAAATGACCCGGGGACTGATGGTAGACGCTTATGTTCAGGTTTCAGCATTTGTTGCAGCTACTTTAATCATTTTTTATGGTGCAGAACGGTTATTTAAATTCGATATTGGATCTGTACTTAAAAAAGCTCGTGGCCTCCAAGTACCCTTGGCAGCACTNTTGGGGGCTACCCCCGGCTGCGGTGGCGCTGTAGTCGTGGTAGCAGCTTATTCGTCCGGCAATGTTGGTTTTGGAGCAGTTGTAGCAACACTAACTGCCACCATGGGAGATGCTGCGTTTCTTTTAATAGCAATTAGACCAGANGCAGCATTTGTAGTTCTTCCNATATCTTTAACAGTTGGAATAGCAGCTGGCTGGATTGTTGATCAATTCAATAAGATAGATCTAACCCCAAATCCAACTAAGCAGTCAGGAATTACTCCCTTAATCGGCAAAGTCCGNTGGCAAGATTATAGTTATGCAATTATGGCAGTGCCTGGCCTTTTAATTGGTGTAACACAATTATCCGGTACTGATATATTTACTCTTTTTAACCNATATCTTGTCTTCACTATCGCTTTAACNGGAACTTCTATTGGCCTNTTTATATGGGCAACATCACCCTTAAAAGCGATGACAAATCTTGCAGATCATCCACTTACACGCATGGCTGAAGAAACTTCGTTTATTTCAATATGGGTGATTGGAGCCTACTTGGCCTATGATTATGCTGATACATATGCTGGTTTAGATTTAGAAGCAGCGTTCAAATCAGTTGGGTTGCTTCTGCCATTGTTGGGCGTTTTGGTTGGGTTTATCCCCGGCTGTGGACCACAAGTTTTGGTTGCCACACTATATATAAATGGTGTTATTCCGTTCGCAGCCTTAATTGGAAACTCAATATCAAACGATGGCGACGCACTATTTCCAGCAATTGCTCTAAACCCAAAGGCCGCTGTCGTGGCCACAGCGTATTCCGCCGTGCCCGCATTAATAGTTGGATATGGATTTTACTTTTTTCTTCCCAATTTTATGAACTGAGACCTTGACCCCAGCGTTGGGGGCAATATCCTGATATTAGGAGATTGCAATGGGCAAAGAGAGATTATCTTTCAAAGAGATGTGCGCTCAATTCGAGGTCACGCCTAGAACGCTGCGGTATTATGAATACATAGAACTGTTACATCCCGAACGTGAAGGACGATCTCGGTTTTATAACCCACGGGATGTTGCACGGATGACTTTGATATTGCGTGGTCGACGCTTTGGATTCAGTCTCGAAGAGCTCCGTCAGTGGCTATTAATTTATGACAAAGAGGGCACCGAAGCTCAGATGCGAGCTTGGGTCCCGATAGCGCAAGAAAAGCTTATTGGACTTCAAAAACAACAAAAAGAAATATCCCAGTCCGTTAATGAACTGTCTGAAATGATTGAAACAGTATCAGCAGAATTCAATCAAAGTTAAAAACTGTCTCCCTGGATAAAGATCAATACGTTAATAAAACCAAAAATATTAGCCATATCCTGTATCAATCTAAAAAATTAAAAACCTAAACTATTTNTATTCGCTTACTTAACGTTAACGTTGACGTTAACGTTAAGATTTATTTATAAGTTGACTAGTATAAATTNGAACCATTCCTCGGAAGCCAGCAGATGACTGAAGCTACAAAATCTATTCAAGAAATGTGCAAAATTTTTGAGGTCACTCCCCGGACCCTACGCTTTTATGAGTCCAAAGAACTGATATTTCCTAAGCGAGAGGGAACGCGACGTCTTTTTACTCGTCGCGACTCTGCACGTTTGAAATTGATTTTACGTGGTAAAAAATTTGGTTTCAGTTTGGAAGAAATACGGCAACTTCTCAATATGTATTATCTTGATGATGCTCAAACAACACAATTGCAGGAAACCTATCGTATAGGCTGCGAACGTTTAGCGGATATGAAACATCAACATGGCGAATTGAGTGTGGCCATACAAGAGCTCAAAATACAATTAGANCAAATTCAAAATATTTTAAAACAAAAACCTCCTGCGCATTCCGTTAATTAGACTGAAGGACACATTAATGCCAATCTATTTTGCACCAGTTAAAGACCAACAATTCATTTTACATGATGTTTTAAAATTGGGTGCGTCTGACATTCCAGGCTACTCAGATTTAGATCCAGAATTCACGGCAGCAATTTTAGACGAGTCAGGAAAATTGGCACATGAAATTATAGCGCCATTGAACGTCGTTGGAGATAAAGAAGGTTGCCGTCTGGAAAATGGTGTAGTTCGCACGCCANCTGGCTTTAAAGAAGCTTTTGAACAATTTAAAAGTGGTGGTTGGGCAAGTATTGACATGCCTGAAAAGTATGGAGGCCAATTTATGCCAGCTGTTTTAGCTTCAGCTGTCAACGAACATTTTTTAGCNTCTAATCAATCATTTTCGATGTTTCATGGCCTTACGCACGGAGCTGCATCAGCAATTTTAGCACATGGATCAGAAGATCAAAAAAATATGTACTTACCCAAAATGACGTCATGTGAATGGACCGGGACCATGAATTTGACGGAACCACAATGTGGTACTGATCTTGGTCTAATGCGAACAAAAGCAATTCCNAATGAAAATGGTACCTTCTCTATTAGCGGTCAAAAGATTTTNATTTCNGCCGGTGAACATGATATGGCTGAAAATATAATCCACCTTGTCCTTGCTAAAATTCCTGGTGGGCCAGATGGAATAAAAGGCGTTTCTCTATTTATAGTACCAAAATTTATAGTAAACGCTGATGGTAGTTTAGGTGAACGAAACNNTCTGTCCTGTGGTGCACTCGAGCATAAAATGGGCATTCACGGAAACCCAACCTGTGTGATGAATTATGATGGCGCAGTCGGATTTTTACTGGGCGAGGCGCATAAGGGAATGCGCGCGATGTTCACCATGATGAACGAAGCTAGGTTAGGTGTTGGAATGCAGGGCCTTGGTCAAGCTAGTATAGCATACCAAAACGCTACCATTTATGCGAAGGACCGCCTTCAAGGTCGNGACGTAACCGGTTCAAAAAATCCAGATGGACCTGCCGATCCCCTTATAGTGCACCCAGATGTTCGACGCAGCTTAATGGATCAAAAAAGCTTTGTTGAAGGCGCCCGCGCTTTGATCTTNTGGGGCTCTGTTTGGATTGACCANGCTCATCGNCNGAAAGATGCTNAAGCANACGGTATCATTTCATTAATTACGCCTGTAATCAAAGGATTTTTAACTGATCAAGGGTACGCTATGACCATCCAGGCACAACAAATCTANGGTGGCCATGGCTATATTGAGGAATGGGGAATGTCCCAGTTNACTCGCGATGCAAGAATTGCAATGATTTATGAGGGAGCAAATGGTGTTCAAGCTCTTGATTTAGTTGGTCGAAAGTTAGGGCAAAACGGTGGACAGCATGCCATCGCCTTTTTCGAAATAGTAAAATCTTTTTGCAACAAAAATTCAGATGATGCCACTTTGGATGATTTCATAACTCCACTTAAAAAAGCTTCGAAAGATTTGCAGGCCGCAGCAATGTACTTCATGCAAAACGGTATAAAAAATCCCAATGATGCTTTGGCAGGNTCAAACGATTTCATGCATATGTTTGGTCATGTCTGCCTTGGCTTTATGTGGGCAAAAATGGCCAAGGCAGCACAAGAACAACTAAAAAATGAGGTCACAGACCGCGAATTTTATCTAAATAAACTTACAACTGGGCTCTATTATATGGAGCGTCAATTGCCGGCTACAGGTCTACATCTTGAGCGCATTACCTCAGGTTCAGACATAATAATGAAGTTAGAAGCCAATGCGTTTTAATGTACTTATAGATCAACTCAGAAACTTTTAATTTAGACATCAGGTAACTTATCAGANCGGCAAAAATGGAGCAGACAATGAAAGATGCGTATATTTATGANTCAGTTCGCACACCNAGAGGTCGTGGAAGAAAAGACGGCAGCTTACATGAGGTAACTGCATCNCATTTATCAGCCACAGTTCTGAATGCATTAAAAGCACGCAATAATCTTAAGGGTCATGCAGTTGAAGATGTTATATGGGGTAATGCGACGCAAGTGATGGAGCAAGGAGGTTGTCTGGCTCGTACAGCAGTGCTTGCATCAGATCTTGATCAGAGCATCCCAGGTTTATCAATAAATAGATTTTGTGCCAGTGGAATGGAGGCCGTTAATCTTGCAGCTAATCAGGTCAATGGAGGTGCAGGCGCATCTTATGTTGCTGGAGGTGTTGAAATGATGAGCAGAATAGCAATGGGCAGTGATGGTGCCGCAATTGCTGTTGATCCTTCGATTGCAATGAGCCAATATTTTGTTCCACAAGGGATATCAGCTGATATAATTGCCACTGAATATGGCTTTTCGCGTGATGATGCTGATCAACTTGCCGTATTGAGCCAAAAACGCGCCGCAGATGCTTGGGATAATAATCATTTTGAACGCTCTGTGATATCTGTACATGATGTTAACGGGCTGTCTATTTTGNAACGNGATGAGTATTTGCGGCCAGAAACAAACATGCAAACCTTAGGTGGATTAAANCCAGCGTTTAAGGACATGGGGGAATCGATGCCAGGCTTCGACAAAATTGCTCTAATGAAATATCCACATCTAGAACGTATTAATCATATCCATCATGCAGGAAATTCGTCTGGTATCGTTGATGGGGCAGCCGGTCTGTTGATTGGTTCNANAGACTTTGGNGAGCACATTGGAATAAAACCACGGGCGCGNATCCGCGCAACGGCAAAGATAGGTACAGATCCCACTATTATGCTGACTGGTCCAGTACCTGTTACAGAGAAGATATTAGCTGAAAGTGGCATGTCAGTTTCGGATATAGACCTTTTTGAGGTAAACGAGGCATTTGCCGCGGTTGTTCTTCGATTCATGCAAGCATTCAATTTGACTGATGACCGGATAAACGTAAATGGGGGCTCAATCGCNATGGGNCATCCNCTGGGAGCAACCGGTGCCATCATCATTGGTACGCTNTTAGACGAGTTAGAGCGAAGCGGAAAGGGCACAGGGCTAGCCACTCTTTGTGTAGCATCGGGAATGGGAGCCGCTACCATTATCGAACGTATTTAGACCTNNAAAATGCTTTCCAGATANACAAAGCCAAAATTATATGTGACCAATTATACATTANACCAAAAANAGATTTAATTTGAGGNAACTAAAATGTCTGATTTCATAAAAACGCAAGATGGTGACGGCATAGCTACTATTACTTGGGATTGTGCTAATCGGNCAATGAATGTGATGAGCGAACAAGGTTTTNTTGACCTTAACGAACTGGTCGAAAACTGTATCTCAGACCAAAGTGTGACAGGAGTAATTATAACTTCAGCCAAAAAAGATTTTGCTGCCGGAATGGATTTGGGCGTAATCGCCAAAACAAAGGAAAAAAATCCAGACAATCCAGCACAAGGCTGCTTTGAAATGGTAATGCATATCCACAAAATTTTGCGAAAAATTGAGCTTGCTGGTATGGACTTGAAATCAAAAAAAGGGGGGAAACCATTCGTAGCGGTACTTCCCGGAACCGCCCTTGGCATTGGTTTTGAAATACCGCTTGCCTGCCACCACATTATTGCGGCTGATAATCCCAAAGCCAAGATCGGCCTTCCCGAAATCAAGGTAGGCATTTTTCCTGGCGCCGGAGGCACTACGCGGTTAGTGCGAAAAATGGGGGCGATGGCCGCGAGCCCATTCTTGTTGGAAGGTAAGCTAAGCGATCCTAAAGCCGCGCTCACAGCTGGCTTAATTGATGCAGTTAGTGAACATCCTATTAAAGATGCAAAAAAATGGATATTGGAAGCTAAGGATACTGACTTAATTAAAGTTTGGGATTCAAAGGGTTATAAAATGCCTGGGGGCACTCCCTATCATCCAGGAGGTTTCATGACATTTGTTGGGGCCTCTGCAATGGTTAATGGAAATACATTTGGAGTTTACCCCGCTGCAAAGGCCCTTCTGAGTGCTGCCTATGAGGGAGCGCTTGTACCTTTTGATACCGCTCTAAAAATAGAGGCTCGATATTTTACATCAGTTCTAGTTAACCCATCCTCTTCAAATATGATCCGCAGCTTATTTCTGAATAAAGGCGCCTTAGAAAAGGGTGCTGTTCGTCCAGACGGCGTCTCTGATCAATCAGTGAAGAAAGTAGGAATTATGGGTGCTGGTATGATGGGAGCGGGCATCGCTTTAGTAACTGCACAAGCAGGGATTGATGTCGTTATGATAGATCAAGTCCAAGAAAATGCAGACAAAGGAAAAGCATATATCGCATCCTATTGCGACAAGGGAATTAAACGAAAAAAAACGACATTAGAGCAAAAAGAAGCAATGCTTGGGCGAGTAAATGCAACCACGAATTACGCAGATTTAGCCGATTGTGATCTAATTATTGAAGCAGTATTTGAGGATCTGGAAGTTAAAGCTGAAGTCACCAAAAACGTCGAAGCTGTTGTAAACGAAAATTGTATCTTCGCGACGAATACTTCAACCCTTCCAATATCAGATTTAGCTAAAGCCAGCATCCGGCCTGAGCAGTTCATCGGCATTCACTTTTTCAGCCCTGTTGAAAAAATGTTATTAGTAGAAATTATCAAGGGAAAGAAAACAGAAGATCGCGCAGTGGCTAAAGCTTTAGACTATGCCAGGCAAATCAGAAAAACCCCAATTGTGGTTAATGACGCACGCTTTTTTTATGCAAATAGGTGCATAATTCCGTACATCAATGAGGGTATCCGGATGGTCAAGGAAGGCATTGAACCCGCTTTAATCGAAAATGCTGCAAAATTAATGGGCATGCCTTTGGGCCCTTTACAGCTCAATGATGAAACCTCAATCGATCTTGGTGTGAAGATAGCTCAAGCTACTAAAGCCGCCTTGGGAAATGCCTACGACAACCAAGATGCAGATGAAGTGTTATTCTGGTTATTTAATCAAGGCAGGCTAGGCCGTAAGTCTGCAGCTGGATATTATGAATATGATGAAAAAGGAAAAAGAGTTGGTATTTGGCAAGGCCTTAAAGACCAATATACAAAAAAAGACAAAAGCATTGATCTTCTTGAGGTCCAACACAGGCTTATGTTTGTTCAGGTTCTAGAAGCAGTTCGTGCTTTAGAAGAGGGTGTTCTTATGGATGTCCGTGAAGGAGATGTGGGGGCTATCTTGGGTTGGGGATTTGCTCCCTGGTCAGGGGGACCATTGTCTTGGTTTGATATGTTAGGTTCAGAGTACGCTGCTGCACGATGTGATGAATTAGAGGTAGCCTATGGTTCCAGGTTTGCCGCCCCTAGCCTTTTGCGAGACATGGCCAACACAGGTGAAGCTTTTTATGATAAGCTTTCCTGAACGCAGGATTTAATTTAAATCAAGTAAATTTAAGTTCCTAGCTCATTAGAACGAATTGCCACTACAGTGCCAGTAACAATTATTAACCCAATACCCAAAATACCTAATAAGCTCACTTTATCTCCAAATAATAGCCAAGCAGTCATGGTAGCAAAAATCAGCATCGAATACTCAAAAATGGAAACATAAGTGACTTCGCCAATCAAATAAGCCTTTATAATAAAGCCAATACCCACAAGCGAAAAAATTGCCTGGATCCATAGCCAAAACCAGACCTCAAGAGAAGGCCAGACCCATCCTCTGGAGAGGTAATTAGTGGCATCGCCTGGATACCAATATAAATAAATTACGCCCAAGCCACCAAAAATTAACATTAAAAATTTATAGGACCACAACAGTGCCACTGCACTTTCACCTTCACACCACTTTCGAGTAGCNACATTACCAAAGGCATACATAAGGCCAGCTGAAACCGGGATTAGATTAGTCCAGCTNAGCCCACCAACATCAGGTTTGAGAACTAAAATAGTGCCNGCGAAACCAATTAATGCGGCCAGAAATCTTACTGGTCCTACACGCTTTTTGGACCAAATCATATCAATGACCAAAACAAGGACAGGTGCTGTAAATAGCCCTGCAGCAACAGCTGCAATTGGAAAAAATCCCAAACATCCAAAATATACAAACATAGCACCAGATAAAAACATATTTCGNCCCAGAACACGCCCAACCCGNTTTGGTTTTAGGTCCCATCCCACTATTAATCCGAATGCTATGATTACAGGTACCGCAATAAGGCTTCGTAGAAAGTGAAATTGCCAAAGGCTAATCTCGGTAGCGATAAATTTGATAAAATTATCAATAACACCAACGACTGCCATCCCAGTAATCATGAAAATTATTGATAAAGCTGTATTTGTTTTTTGATCCATCACATACCAATGGCCCCTTGAAATAAATCACGCAAGCGCGATAGTGCGCACTAACAGAGAGGATTACGACATGGGATGGATGAANAACGAGACTGGGTTAGACAAGTGTGANGCCAATTATGTGCCTCTTACACCACTTTCNCACCTACAAAGAGCGGCTANCATATTTGCTGATCAAACCGCAGTGGTCTACGGAAAATACAGAGCAAACTACCGTGAATATCATAATCGTGTCAGCCAATTGGCCAGTGCACTTGCAAATATTGGTGTTGAGCCCGGGCAAGTCGTAGCGACGCTCGTTCCAAACATTACCGCACAAATTGAAGCTAGTTTTGGAGTTCCAGCGTGTGGAGCCGTATTAAACACCATAAATACACGCCTCGATCCAGATACGATCGCTTATATTTTCGATCACGGTGAGGCAAAAGTAGTTTTGGTCGATACGCAGTTCCTATCATCTGTTGAAACTGCAATAGAAACGATGAGNGGACCATCACCACTAATAATCGAAGTTTCTGACACAGAGGCGAATTTCACCGCTTCNGGACGGNACCAAGAATACGAAAAATTTATCTCCACTGGGGATCCCGATTATAAATGGCTCATGCCCAAAGATGAATGGGAAAGTCTTGCTCTAAATTATACATCAGGCACAACGGGAAGNCCAAAAGGAGTAGTATATCATCACCGAGGGGCCTATTTAATGACAATGGGAACACCCGTGAGTTGGCGGATGACCATGAAACCNGTATTTATGGCTGTTGTACCTTTATTTCATTGCAATGGATGGAACCATACATGGATGATGCCATTACTTGGTGGTACTGTTGTGGGCTGTCGCGACATCTCAGCCAAAGTAATTTATGACGGCATTGCNAATGAAAAGGTCAGTCACTTCGGTGGTGCACCTATCGTATTAAATATGATCGTAAATGCTGAAAAAGAAGATCGGCAACCCTTTGATCACTTGGTTGAAGTTTTCACAGCAGGTGCTCCTCCAGCTCCCGCTACATTGGCAGGAATAAGCAAATTGGGTTTTAACGTTACCCAAGTTTATGGACTAACAGAAACCTACGGCCATGTNGTCGAATGCCTATGGAACAACGAATGGGACAATCTTCCCGACGAAGAACAATCCAGTATTAANGCCCGACAGGGGGTAGCAATGCCAATGATGGAGAGCACAACCGTTGTGGATACAGATTGCAAACAAATTCAAATGGATGGGGTAACCCAAGGTGAAATCGTCATGCGTGGCAACTCAGTAATGAAGGGCTACTANAAAAATCCGGAAGCAACGGAAAAAGCCTTTAAGAATGGTTATTTTCATTCTGAAGATATAGCTGTGCAACATTCTGACGGAATGATGCAAATTGCTGANCGCATGAAAGANATTATCATCTCTGGTGGTGAAAATATTTCAAGTATTGAGGTCGAGAGCGCTATCATGGCACATCCAGCAGTTTCACTGTGCGCAGTAGTGGCTCAACCTGATGAAAA
This sequence comes from Planktomarina sp., assembly GCA_002698165.1. Lineage (GTDB taxonomy): Bacteria > Pseudomonadota > Alphaproteobacteria > Rhodobacterales > Rhodobacteraceae > Planktomarina. Next base: position 31,140 of record NZVF01000014.1, read on the forward strand.
ATGGGGAGAAGTNCCCTGTGCATTTGTTGANCTCTTATCAGATCAAACAATCAGCCAGGCTGATTTAATAACTTATGTGCGTGGTAAGTTGGCTGGCTTCAAAACTCCAAAACGGGTAATCTTTCAAGAGCTTCCCAAAACATCGACTGGTAAAATCCAAAAATTTGAGCTGCGTTTGATAGCGAAAACAGTCCAAGCATAAATTTAATCTAAAAATAATGCTTTGGCGAAATTATCATGGGAGTCGATCAATCAATTTAATTTGTTAGAGAAGAAGTAAATGAGCAGAAATGACAGCACTTAAAAAATACGAAAGGCTAGAGTGTATAGGCCTCTGGCGAAGCAATCCAGCTGCGCAAAGACGTGAAGTTATCCTATCTTTTGGAAAGGCCACCCTTGTACTCACTGACACCCAGAATCGTGCCCTATCACACTGGTCCTTGGCAGCAGTAGAAATACAAAAAGGGAAATCAGGCCAAGCCACATTGCGACCAGGATTTGACGCTGAAGAATCTATTGAAATTGATGATAGAACAATGCTTGACGCACTTTTGAAAGTCAAAAAAGAAATCAGCCAGAGTGCGCCTCATCCTGGAAAACTGCGGCTAATATTGGCGATCGCTCTNATAACTATCTTAAGCATATTATCGCTATTTTTAGGTCCCCAAGCCATAACCAGTTATGCANGCAAAATTTTACCAAATACTAAACAACTTCAACTGTCNGAAGAGATTGAGCAACGCATTGGTCAACTNGCTGGTCCNTACTGTGAAACACCAGAAGGTAAGAGCGCAGCCCAAAAATTAATANAGCGATTAAAGATTNAGAATTTAACAAAAATATTAATACTTCCAGGCCAGCGCGATAAAGCAATTGTTATACCAAACGGCAAGGTTATTCTTTTTGAAAATATGATTAATGCCGCAGACAATCCCGAAGTGACAGCGGGCTATATTTTATCGGCCCTATCAGATTATCAAAATGAAAGACCAATACAAACACATTTGTCAAACGCAGGGGTTTTTATCTCAATTAGCCTTATTATGTCTAATCAGCTCTCAGAGGTCCAAATTAACAAACTAGCCAAAAACGCATTATCTCACTATCCAAAGTCAGCGTCTAATACAACTCTCTTAAAAAGCTTTAACGAAGCGCAAGTAAGTATTTCTCCTTTTGCAAAATTAAAAAAGAGTAACGTTTCTAATAATTTAATAATTAATGATCCTTATCCTACTAAATCACCAAGTTTAATTCTTCCAGATGGTGCATGGCTTGGACTAAAGTCTATTTGTTCAGAAATGTAGCTTTGTTTATTTGGTTCCAAACATACGATCACCAGCATCTCCAAGACCCGGCAGAATATAACCAATTTCGCTAAGCTTTTCATCAATAGCAGCCGTCACAATATCTACATCTGGATGTGCTTCTTTCATTCTGGCCACCCCTTCAGGAGCAGCAAGCAAACATAAAAACTTGATATTTCGCGCTCCAGCATTTTTTAGAAGATCAATTGCAGCTACGCTTGAATTTCCAGTAGCCAGCATTGGATCAACAGCAATTACTACACGATCCTCCATCCCATCTGGAACTTTAAAATAATACTGAACAGGCTGTAATGTTTTTTCATCCCGGTATAAACCTACAAAACCTACCCTCGCTGATGGTATCAATTCAAGAACTCCATCCAAAAGTCCATTCCCAGCTCTCAAGATTGATACAAGGGCAAGTTTCTTACCAGCCAGGACTGGTGCCTCCATCGAAGTCATTGGTGTTTGAATAGGCTTACTTTCAAGTGGCAAATCCCGGGTCACTTCGTAAGCAATCAAATGACTTATCTCACGCAGTAGTTGTCTGAACTGATTTGTTGGAGTGGATTTATCTCTCATTAGAGTCAGTTTGTGCTGTACGAGCGGGTGATCGACTACAGTAAGGGTCATGAGGCTTCCAATCTTTTTGTAATAATTTCTTTTGTGGCCACATCACAAAATGCAACATCCAATGCGGTCTTGTTCAAGAGCTTGAAATCTTCAATACCCCAGCCAAATGCATATTCCAACTCCTCAAATTCACGTGTCATTGTGGTATTAAAAAAAGGAGGGTCATCAGTACTTACGGTCACTTTAACCCCAGCATCGCGCAATCTTTGAATAGGGTGGTCTCTCCAACTTGGATATACCCCAAGCGCCACATTTGAGCCTGGATTGACCTCAAGCGCAATTTCCATTTCAGCAAGATATTCGACTAATTCCTTATCATTGATAGAATGAACTCCATGACCAATGCGTTCTACCCTCAGATCTTTTAACGTCTCCCATACAGACTCTGCACCGCACCATTCACCAGCATGGCTGGTCAGTCGTAAACCTGCCTCGCGAGCCATATCAAAAGCATAAGAAAAATCTTTGGCATTCCCAACATTTTCAGCACCAGCCATTCCAAATCCAACCACCCAATCTCCAGCGGTTTCAGCAGCGCATAGCGCGGCTCCACGTGCTATTTCAGGACCAAGATGGCGGATACAAGTTACAATTCCTTTTAGAGTGACACCCTCAACATGTGCTTCTTGCATAGCCATTAAGTATTCACGCCAAGCTCCCAGATCGCGGCCCCCACAAAAATCAGGAGATATAAAAGTCTCAGCATAAACTACATTGTGTTCTGCAAGATTTTCTAAAACTGATTGCATAAGCCGTTTAAAATCTTCTGGGCTTTTTAGGGCCTGTGTCGCAATTTCATAAATATCCAAAAATGCATTAAACCCATCAAACTTATACGCACCATTTTCATCAAAAATGCTGCTTATATTTATTGATTTTTCTGATGCTAATTGACGTATGAATGCAGGATCAGCCGCCCCCTCAAGGTGCAAGTGTAATTCAACCTTTGGAAAAAGTTTCCAGTTCATAAAAAACTCCTACCAGCGCCTCTCGAGCTAAGCCCCAGATGCGCTGCTACGCTAGCGGCTACATCTTGGAACTGTATACTCCCAATAGCTCCCACCTGTTCCTCAAACTTTCTATGTTGGATCAAAACAGGAACCTGTTCACGCGTATGATCAGAACCTGGCCAAGTTGGATCATTACCGTGATCCGCCGTAAAAATAATCAAATCATCAGGGCGGGCCTTCATTAAAATAGTACCAATTTTATAATCAAACCACTCTAGTGCTTTAGCATAGCCTTCAGGATCACGTCGATGTCCGTACAAACTGTCAAACTCAACAAAGTTTGCAAAAGTAAGACTGCCCTCCTGCGCATTATGCATACGATCCTTCAAGTATTTCATGAGTTGCTGATCGCTACCTTTCTGACACGAGGTAATCCCACGCATCGAAAAGATGTCCCCAATTTTTCCAATTCCATAAACAATTCCCCCAGCCTCAATAACCCAATCACACAGTGTTGCCGAAGGTGGATCAATGGCAAAATCCTTACGATTTAAAGTTCGCTGAAAACCTTTATCAGCGTCGCCAATAAATGGACGTGCTATCACACGTCCCACTTTCATTTTGTGCAAAATAGGCGCCATTTCCAAACATAATTCATAAAGGCGCTGCAGCCCAAACGTCTCTTCGTGAGCAGCAATTTGAAAAACACTGTCCACGGATGTATAGCAAATTGGAAAACCAGTTTCCAAATGTTGTCTTGCATAAGCATCAATCACGGCAATACCGGAAGCGTGACAATTAGCTAAACTTCCTCCTGCAAACTCATCCACAAAACTAATAATTTCACTAGGAAAAGCGGGGTTACTATCTGGAAAATAATGCCAGTCCCACGGGACTGGAACTCCTGCAAGTTCCCAATGGCCTGATGGCGTATCTTTACCTTTAGATATTTCACGCGCCACTGCCCATCCACCCACTTTCGGCTCCAACCAAGGCGAATTTATGCCACTCGAATGCTCCAAAGCCGATCCCAAACCAAGCCCCGCTAAATTTGGCATATGAAGAGAACCGTTACGCATTTTTAATATATGACCCAAAGTATTAGCGCCACGATCTCCAAAAATCCCTGCGTCGGGCGCTCCACCGCATCCAAAAGAATCCAGCACAATTAAAAAAGCACGGCTCAATCGGACATCCATTCAACAATCAGAGGTGGTATTTCAGGTGACTTTTTACCCATTAAAATTGCTTTTTGAACGGATTTTTCTACATGAGCAGCTATATGAGAATCATGGCAATGCACCAGAGCCATACGTTGGCCTTGTTGTAATTTTTGTCCAATTGATGAAATTTCAGAGAGCCCAACAGAGTAATCAATTTGGTCATCCTCACGCTGTCTTCCACCGCCAATTTCAACCACTATTTCACCTAACGCGGTTCCATCCATTGACTGAATATATCCATCTACTGGTGCTAAAATTTCAAAAGCTGGCGCGATATTCAGATAATCATCCCAACGTTCAACAAAATTCTTCGGCCCACCCTGGGCTGAAATCATTTGACCAAATTTCGTTTTAGCTCGGCCATCCTCAAGACATTTTAATAACTCGTCACGGGCTCCCTGTTCAGTATAAAACGCATTAGCCTGCACCAACAGCTTTTCGCCAAGCGCTACAGCAACTTCGATTATGGGCCCAGATTTACTATCAAAGGAGCGCATCACATCAGCGATCTCTACCGCATTACCAACACTAGGTAGTAACGGTTGGCTCATGTCAGTGATAACGGCACTTGTTGGACATCCAGCCCCATTTGCTGTCGCAACTAAAGACTTTGCCAATGCCCGACATTCATCTAGATCTTGCATGACAGCACCAGAACCAGTTTTCACATCAAGAACTAAGGCTTGCAAACCAGCAGCCAACTTCTTTGCCAAAATAGACGACGTAATTAAATCTAAAGAACGGACTGTCCCAGTTACATCGCGCACTGCGTAGAGCCTTTGATCAGCTGGCGCAATATCTGAGTTAGGGGCGACGATAGCACATCCAACATCTCCAACAATTTCACGAAATTGTTGTTCTGAAAACTTCGTTTTCAGACCAGGAATTGCCTCCAACTTATCTAACGTTCCACCAGTATGTCCAAGGCCCCTACCCGAAATCATTGGGACAAAAGCGCCAACACTAGCGAGCATTGGCGCTAATATCAGTGAGACCGAGTCACCAACACCGCCAGTCGAATGTTTGTCGATCACTTTACCTGGTAGATCCCACGAAAGCACTTGACCACTATCACGCATCCCTAAAGTAAGTGCTACTCGGCCAGAATCGTCTAATCCCCTAAGGCAAACCGCCATCGCAAAAGCACCAGCTTGTGCGTCACTAACCATATCATTCCCGAGACCACTGGCAAAAGTATTAATAGCTTTTGAGGATATTGGTTTCCCTTCTCTCAAACACTGAATTAAGTCACGGGTATTCATTTAGAATCCGCAACTGTAATGCCAGCGTTAAGACGTTCCAAATCAAACGCACCTGGCAGAAGGTCTGCTACTTTAACAGCTTTTGTGCTTCCACCAGTAGCCACCATTGTCACCACAACATTGCCTTTGGAGAACTCTGAAATTTTTTGTCGGCAACCTCCACATGGCGAAGAAGGTTCATCACCACCAGCTACGACGACTATTTCTTGTATCTCATATTCACCAGCGACACACATCGCAGCAATGGCACCAGCTTCAGCACAGGTACCCTCAGGATATGCAACATTTTCAACATTACATCCAACAAATATTGCCCCACTAGGGGTTCTTATAGCAGCACCAACATGGAATTTAGAGTATGGAGCATGGGCCTTGTCACGCGCTAATGTAGCAGCTTTGATTAAGTCTTCGTTCATTATCATAACATCATACTTTCTTTTAAAACCCAGATGAACCTCAAAATAAATTAGTTATGTTCNGTCTTTATGCTGCCACTCTCAAATTGTATTTACCATNAAGCTAATTCAACTGTGTTTCGAACACTCCTGGAAGGCTAACTTCTAGTAATTCTATATCTTCTGATGGATTGGAATAGCGAACATTCATTTNNGGTGGGATTACAAATGCATCTCCNGGCCTNAGTTCCTGAGCGGTTTGACCCTCNCCCTCTAAAGTNAAACCCCCATGTAAAACAAAAGTAAAATGAATATCACTTTTATGGGAAGACCAGACAGGTTTGCCTTTCCCACGTTTTATTACATGAACTCCCGCTATTCCCTGTGTGTTTTCAGAAATTGTTGTATCTCGGGATACAAATCCTGGAAGTCTAAACGTGGTCCAGTTGGCATCAGAAACTTTGGAATGCACAAATTTTTGTTTATTAAATTTTCGATCTGGNTGAAANTTTGGTGTTGGNAGCTCCATGTCGTGATCAATAGTTGTAATGTGTTCAGCCGGAACTCCTATTTCTATTACTTCAATATTATCACTAGCAAATAAAACCCTGTGCCTAATCTCTGGTGGCTGAATTACACAATTTCCGGCATGCAGCCGAAATGGCGGACCTTGATCCTCATAAACAAGATCAACCCAACCTTTGTAACAATAAATCAATTGAAACCCTACAGAATGGAAGTGGACCATGTCAGGCACAGGTCCACCATCTGGGATCCGAATGTGGCTTGCTATTATTGAACCCCCAAGGCGACTAGGAACCAAATCACGATAATGCATCCCTGCACGGCCAATCACCCAGGACGCCTGATCAGTCATTTTGCGAACAACAAACTCATGTAATGTTGGGGGCATAACTACGGGTTCAGCTAGCGGTACTATTTCTACACGAGTACCGTTTGGAGCTGAAAGGGTCGTCTCACCACCAGCAATCAAAATAGGATCATCACATAGAATACGNAGAACCCCGGGTGCAACATCTACTCCAGTTTCGACACGTACTCTTAAACCAAAGCCGGAAAAGACTGCNACCTGTGGGTCATCAGCTGGAAAGATTTCATCCATCCTCATACCTAAGACTTTGGTAAAAAATGGGATGTCATCCCTTAATTCTTTTGTGGGTAAAAGCACTTCAGCACGGATGTTCTGCATAATCGAGTTCAATCTATTAATATNTTTTCTTGATACACATTCCACGAGTTTGACTTCAGATACAATAACACATCAGATAGTTTAACAAAGATGGNCTAACCAAGGGAACTGATCAGGTGTCATTCAAAGATATTTATGAAAGCTGGAAATCAAACCCCGAACAATTTTGGATGAAGGCTGCTGAAGAAATAAATTGGATCAAAAAACCCTCCAAAGCGCTTTGGGATGATAATGCACCTATCTATGAGTGGTTCAAAGATGCGAAGGTTAACACCTGTTACAATGCAGTGGATAGGCACGTCGAAACAGGAAATGGTCATCAGACAGCGATAATTTACGATAGCCCTGTTACAAATACAAAAAGGAAAATTTCATATTTAGAACTAAAGGCTCAGGTTGCATCATTAGCTGGCGGTTTGGCCGCACGAGGTGTCACGTACGGGGACAGAGTGATAATCTATATGCCAATGATCCCAGAAGCTTTAATTGCTATGCTGGCTTGCGCCCGAATTGGCGCAATTCACTCAGTGGGTTTTGGAGGATTTGCCGCCAATGAACTTGCGGTGAGGATCGATGATGCAACCCCAAAGGCAATCATTGCAGGATCGTGTGGAATAGAGCCAAATCGAGTTGTTGAATACAAACCGCTTTTGGACAGCGCTATAAAACTCGCTCATCACAAACCTAGTTTTAGTGTTATTTTTCAGAGACCAGAATGTACCGGTAGCCTTGGCAAAAATGATGTAGAATGGAATGCGTTACAAGAAGGTACCACACCTGCAGAATGCATTCCAGTGTCAGGAGATCACCCTGTTTATATTCTATATACTTCAGGTACAACAGGAGCACCAAAGGGCGTCGTGAGGCCATCCGCTGGACATTTAGTTGCCCTAAACTGGACCATGAAAAATATCTATAACGTTGATCCTGGAGAAGTTTTTTGGGCAGCTTCCGATGTGGGCTGGGTAGTTGGTCATTCTTACATTTGCTACGCCCCACTCATTCATAGAAACACAACAGTGATATTTGAAGGCAAGCCAGTAGGCACACCAAATTCTGGTGCTTTTTGGCGCGTCATCCAAGAATATGGCGTACGTAGTTTTTTTACAGCTCCCACTGCACTGCGTGCTATCAAGCGCGATGATCCATCTGGGGATTTAATTAAAGATTTTGATACATCAGCCCTGCAGGCACTATACCTCGCTGGCGAAAGGGCAGATCCCGACACAGTCGAATGGGCAAAACGTGTTATGGGCGTGCCTGTCTATGATCATTGGTGGCAAACAGAAACTGGCTACACTATCGCTGGGAATCCTGCAGGCATAGAAAAGTTGCCCATAAAAATCGGTTCTTCGACTGTAGCAATGCCTGGGTATGATATCCATATTCTTGATGAAAATGGTCACCAAAAACCAATAGGAGAATTAGGTTCAATAGCTATTAAGCTTCCCCTTCCACCGGGTACGTTACCCACACTCTGGAATGCATCAGAGCGAATGCTGAAATCATATTTAACAACTTTTCCTGGATATTACGAAACTGGTGACGCGGGTTCTATGGATGAAGATGGTTACATTTATATCATGGCCCGAACAGATGATGTAATCAACGTCGCCGGACATCGCCTATCTACAGGCGCCATAGAAGAAGTATTGTCAGATCATCCCGATGTAGCAGAATGTGCGGTTATTGGTGTTAAAGATAATTTAAAAGGACAAGTTCCACTTGGGCTTTTATGCCTCAATAAAGGGTGTAATCGATCTCACGTTGAAATTGTTTCAGATGTAACAACCCTTGTACGCGAAAAAATTGGCCCCGTTGCTTTCTTTAAACAAGCATGTGTTGTAGATCGACTTCCAAAAACCCGTTCAGGAAAAATACTACGTGCAACTATGGTCGCAATTGCGGATAATAAACCATTCAAGGCACCTGCAACTATCGATGATCCAGAAATTTTGGACGAGATACGAAACGCACTTGAAAGTATAGGATTTACTAAAGGCGCCAGTGATTAAATATTTACTCCAATGTAGACAGAAACTTGGTCGAGTATTAACTAGACAAATTGTTCTTGAATGAGCCGTTCTTCTAGGCCATGCCCCG
>NZVF01000015.1 GCA_002698165.1 Planktomarina sp.
ATCTTGGATTCTATGGAGCGTTGATTAATGGGCAGACTAATGGCGCCTATTTGGATGATGATAGATTTTCTGTATTCTGGGAACGCGCTTCTGATTTAGGCGTACCAATCTATATACATCCAAACAACCCACCTGATGTCCCGTATATGTTTCACAATCATCCTGAACTCTGGGGGCCAGCTTGGTCTTGGACTGTTGAGACAGGGAGCCATGCACTTCGAATTATCTTCTCAGGCCTTTTTGATCGATTTCCTAATGCTAAATTGGTTTTGGGTCATATGGGAGAAACATTGCCTTTTCAGCTCTGGCGATTTGATAGCAGGTGGGAGATTTCAAACCGCGGCGATATGCAGTTAGACTTGCCGCCGGCAGAATATTTTAAACGTAATTTTTGGTGCACCACCGCAGGGGTATGCTCTGATGAGCCACTCAGGTGTGCGATCGATGCGATCGGAGTTGATCGCGTAATGTTTTCTGTTGATTATCCATTTGAGAAACCACAGGATGCGGGTGATTGGATTGAAGCTGCCCCCCTAACAGAAAAAGAACGTGAAATGGTTTGCGCTGGTAACGCGAAAGCACTTTTAGGTTTAAATCCGTGACAAAATCGAATGATATTGCCATCGCCGTTACGACCCTGGGAACAGGTGCCCCGGTTCTTGATCCAAATAGATTTAGCCAAAGTATTCTAGTTGAAGCCGGAGGCCACCAGCTTCTTTTTGATACGGGCCGTGGTGCAGTATTGCGGTTAGTTCAAGCTGGCGTAAAACCTGCATCAGTGGGTCAACTTTTCTTCACTCACTATCACTCTGATCACACAGTAGGTTTTGCAGATTTTTGGTTGAGTTCATGGTTGCCGGCTGGTGGTGGACGTAAATCGTCTTTGACAGTCAGCGGTCCGACTGGAGTTGAAGCGTTGATAGAGGGACATCGTTTAGCTTTTGCTGATGATATCTCTATTCGAACGGCTGATCAGAACTTACCGCGTGAGGGAACAGAAATTAATGTAAGATCATTTGATAAATCTGGTGTGGTATTTGATAAGGATGGCGTTGTAGTGACCTCATTTGACAGCAATCATGGAGAAAAAATTAAACCAAATTGGGGTTATAAAATTCAGTATGATGGGAAAACAGTAGTTATCAGCGGAGATACCAAATTTGACCCAATGGTCGCAAATATGGCTAAGGAGGTAGACCTTCTGTTACATTCTTTTGGAGCCGCGAGAGAGGGTTTGTTGAGTAATCCTGATGTAGCCGGCATCCTTCAGCACCATACAAGCCCAGTGGAAGCTGGAGAAATATTTGCAATTGCACAACCAAAACTAGCGGTTCTTATCCACATGGTTCTTTTAGGCCGGCCTGGCTATCCTCCGCTTACACCTGACGAGGTATTAGCCTTGATGAGAGAGAGTTATCAGGGACCAGTAGTTGTTGCCGAGGATTTAATGAGGTTTGAAGTAGGCGATCACATTTCTGTGATACCATGGTCACCTCCCGCTGGCAGTTAGAGATTAACAATAAATTTTATTAAGCACTATCAGGCAAGCTTTCAATTGCTGGGATAATTTCATCAACGTCACTCACTGTTTTGTGTATCATTCCGTCCACAAATAAGTTTCTATATCGTCTTTCATAAGCGGTTATACCGATAACAGGTTTTCCACTGGCAAAAGTGTAGCCTATTTCTGCTGATGTCCCAGAGTCGATGTCTTGTCCTGTGATTAATGCGATGGTTAAGTCGGCAGCGTTTAGAGCATCTAAATCATTAGTAAAAATTCTTTTTTTTGTTTTGTCGCTCATATCTGTTCCTTCCAATTCAGCTTCATCTATTCCTGATTGGTCTCTATGGGGAAGGAAGCATTCATATCCTTCAGATTCTAAACTAAAAACAATATCTTCGAGGTATCCTCGCTCATGCGTATTGAACAACGGACCGGCTATATATATTTTTTTGATCATCCCATTAAAATAAAATCTAATTTATAAAATATCAACTATTTAAAAATACATTAAAGGAGATCGATTTAAATTATATGCCGATAAATTATCCATTAATTTACCCTAAATTACATTATTACAACTCCTTCTAAAATTAATTCTGGAATTCACCTAGTGGTCAATTAAAATAATGNNATGCCTGCAGGAGTTGGGAAACAAATGCCTANATATTCAGTGGATCTTTTNAGTAAAAACGTTATTGGTGATCCATATCCGCACTACCAAGCTATTCGTAACNTTGGTTCGGCGGTCTGGCTGCCTAAAAATAANATATGGGCAATTGGCCGTCATTCAGATGTTCGTGATGCTCTGTTGGCACATAAAACACTAATATCTGGAAAGGGTGTTGCCGCGAATGAATTGGCAAACAATATCACACCAGGTAATCTGCTGGCCTCAGATCCTCCGTTACATACCAATTTGCGTAAAGTTATATCCACCCCACTTCATCCAAAGTCGCTGTCTTTATTAAAGGATCGCATTGATGTAACAGCTGATAACCTTGTTGATAAACTAATTGAGCTTGAGAAATTTGATGGGATAAGCGATCTGGCGCAAATTATTCCAGTTTCTATAATTTCCAAAGTTGTGGGATTACCTGATGCTGGGCGTAAAAGCATGCTCAATTATGCATCGGCTGTGTTTGATTTATTTGGTGGCGAAAACGAGAGAACGGAAGCTGCANTACCAGTTNTATTAAAAATGCGAGAATATCTCGATGNACANGCTGCTCAGGGTAAGGTACGATCTGATGGATGGATAGCATTACTTTACGATGCAGCAAACAACGGAGTGATAGAAAAAAATCAAGTCCAAACATTAATGCGTGACTTTATTGGTCCAAGTCTGGACACTACGATATTTGCTATTGGTCATCTTTTGCATCTTTTTGGGAAAAACCCCGATCAGTGGCGCCTTTTATGCCAGGAACCAAATCGAGTTGGAAACGCAATTAATGAAGCCATAAGGCTTGAGTCTCCGATTAGGGGTTTTACGCGTTTTGTTAAAAATGACTACCAAACTAATAATATAATATTGCCAGCTGGTGATCGCGTTATCATTTTATATGCCTCTGCGAACCGGGACGAGCGTAGATGGGAAAACCCAGAGCAATTTGATATACGTCGAGTTGTCACTGACCAAGTTGCGTTTGGGTTTGGCATTCACCAGTGCGTTGGGATGCAACTAGCGCGGCTAGAAATGAAAGCGATCTTGATGGCAATGATCCGCAAAGTTTCAAAAATCGAAATCGTTGGATCTCCTGTTTTTGAAATAAATAATGTTCTTCGTGGATTGAAAACATTACCGATAAAGTTCTCCGCCTGAGCGCGACACCTTCAGGTCGTTAACGGCATATATCTAATAGCTTTTCTTGAATATTGATGAAGCGAAAAGTTTAAGGGATTATCTATTGTCGAGTGCTGCGTTTGATATGAATTACCAAATAAGCTACCGACGAGGTTTGGCCTTTGTACTTTCTGCGGGAGTTTTATGGTCGACTGTTGGGCTTGGGGTTAGGTTAATAGAGGATGCTAACGTTTGGCAAATACTACTGTATCGATCTGCAGCTCTGACTGCTTTTCTCTTTTTTGTAATTTTCTTGCGCAGTGGTAAGAACGCGGTTGTACAGATCATGAACTCAGGTTTTCCTGCTATTTTAGCGGGGTTAGCTTTGGTGGCAGCATATTCGGGTGGAATTTATTCACTCCAAGTAATTCCAGTTGCTAATGCACTACTACTTTTCGCTACAGCACCCTTTATTACGGCTATTCTAGGTTGGATTTTTCTACGTGAGCGTGTCCGCCCAGCGACTTGGATTGCTATATTTGTTGCAATCTTAGCCATTTCTATAATGGTCTCAGGCCAGAGTGCTGAGGGCTCAACTGATGGTACCTTAGCGGCAATTGGATCTGCTTTTGGCTTTGCCGTTTTCACTGTTGCTTTGCGATGGGGCAAAACTGGTGAAATGCTCCCAGCGGTTTTTTTATCTGGACTATTTGCAATAATAATAACATCCATACTTTGTTTATATTTTGGAATGTCTTTTATCTTATCTGCGCGCGATGGTGGGATTGCGCTCAGCATGGGCGTTTTTCAGGTTGGCTTAGGGTTGGTATTTTATACCTTGGGGTCTAAAGTGCTCCCAGCTGCAGAATTGACACTGCTATCACTTGCTGAAGTATTGCTAGGACCTGTATGGGTTTGGTTGTTTTTGGGCGATGAAGCGACCCTGCGAACCTTTATTGGTGGCGCACTCTTATTGGCGGCTATTGCGAGCAATGCGTTGACTTATAAATCTGAAAATTCTTCTCGCTAGTTTTTGGCATAAATAAATTTACAGTATTTCTGACTTACTTCCAAATGCCAATTTAATGCATAAACCCCAAAACAGGTCTTTCAGTCAATTTGCTGCCAATTATAAATAAACAGATATCTGCAGCTTTCAACGTATCAATAAAGTAACGCATTTGAGTAATTTGTTTTGAATTAAAAGAACTTTTTTCTGCAAACAACAAAAATCTGTAATGAATTGCAGCCTTATGCATTCTATCTTGATCGTTTAAATCAAAAAGGATGCAATAATCTGGGGAAGAAACTCTGATCAGGGATGTTTTTTACACCAAGTTCCATTATTTTTTGAGGATTTAATACAAGCTTCGATGAACCACATACCGTCCANTCCGTCCATTATATTTGGTAAATGATTAGCTTCCTCTCCATTTAGTAAAACATTCGCCACATCGCTATATAAAGTTGCAAATGCCTCGAGGTATCCTTCTGGATGACCTGCTGGAATGCGTGTTGCCGCTTCGGATGCTTCGCTCAAGGCGCTGCTGCCACGTGTTATTTGTTGGCGCAAACCTCCAAGTGGTGTAAACCATAAAATATTAGGATTTTCTTGGTCCCATTCCAATCCGCCCTGATCCCCATAAATGCGCAGCCGCAGCGCATTTTCATTTCCAACAGCAACCTGTGATATCCACAGCTGTCCTTTCGCTCCACCTGTAAAACGCAACCAGATATGGGCATTATCATCTACCGCACGACCGGACACATAGCTGGTTAAGTCAGCGGCTAATTCTTTTGCTTTTAAGCCCGTTACATATTGAACCAGATTGTAGGCATGAGTTCCAATATCACCGATTGCACCACCTCCGCCAGTTGCCGTTGGATCTGTGCGCCAGGTGGCTTGTTTTTGACCGGTCGTTTCCAGCGGTTCCGCTAGCCAATCTTGCGCGTACTCAGCTTGAACGACGCGAATATTTCCCAGTTTGCCGTTAGAAATCATATCGCGGGCCTCACGAATTAGGGGATAACCAGTGTAATTGTGAGTCAGAAAAAACTGCGCAGAGCTTTTGTCCAAGCATTGTTTAATGCGCAAGCCCTCGGAATAAGAAACGCTCAAAGGCTTGTCGCAGATGACATGAATTCCGGCCTCGAGAAAGGCAACAGCCACGTCTGCATGGAGATTGTTTGGAGTGACAATTGACACGGCCTCAATGCCATCTGGCCGGGCAGCCTCTGCTTTGGCCATTTGGGCGAAACTATGATAACTGCGTTTAGCTTCAATGCCCAGATGTAATGCAGACTCTGCAGCGCGTTCTGGATCAGAAGATAGAGCACCCGCAACCAGCTGGTATTTATTATCAAGGCGCGCCGCAATTCGGTGAACGGCACCTATAAAAGCTCCCTGACCCCCGCCAACCATTCCAAGTTTTATGCGTTTCATTTTGATAGCCCTAACATGGAAGAAATGGTCTCAGGGTCACGCTCGCCGCCAGCNAAGTCATCAAAGGCAGTTTTTGGGCTTTCAATCAGATGACTGGCAATAAAGGGCGCACCTTCTGACGCACCTTGTTCCGCTGATTTTATNCAGCATTCCCACTCTAAAACAGCCCANCTGTCATAGCCATATTGCGTTAGCTTGGAAAAAATTGCTGCAAAATCAACCTGGCCGTCACCAAGGCTTCGAAAACGTCCCGCTCTATTAACCCAAGGTTGATAGCCTGAATATACACCTTGTCGTCCATCAGGGTTGAATTCTGCGTCTTTCACGTGAAATGCGTTTATTCGGTCATGATAAATATCAATAAACGCCAGNTAATCCATTTGCTGAAGCAAAAAATGGCTTGGATCATAATTGATCAAAGCACAGTCATGGTTTTGAGTTGCATCAACGAACATTTCGTAAGTTGCGCCATCAAAAACATCCTCTCCAGGATGAATTTCAAATCCAANNGTAACGCCATTGTCGCGGTATTCGTTTAAGATTGGTATCCAGCGCTTGCCCAATTCTGTAAAAGTTTCNTCTATCAATCCATCGGGTCTTTGTGGCCAAGGGTAAAGATAGGGAAATGCTAAAGACCCTGTGAATGAAACCGATGTTGTAAGTCCCAATCGATTGGAAACTACAGCTGCCTTTTTCACTTGATCGACTGCCCATGCCTGACGTTTTTGTGGATTTTTTTTACAGTGATTAGGCGCAAATGCATCAAATACAAGATCATAGGCGGGGTTAACTGCAACCAACTGTCCTTGAAGGTGTGTAGAAAGATCCGTGATTGCAATGCCTGCATCTTTACAAATTCCCNTAACCTCATCGCAATAGGCTTCGCTTTCTGCGGCCAGATCAAGATTGAACAACCTTGTATCAAACGTAGGAATTTGAATGCCCTTATAACCAAGAGAAGCTGCCCATTTTATAATTGACTCTAANGAGTTGAACGGTGGCTCATCACCCGCGAATTGAGCAAGAAAAAGTGCTGGACCTTTGATTTGTGATGTCATGATTAAATCCTAAATTTAACAGGTTTTAAGTTACTGTCTTTTCGAGTATCACTTTTTATTTGGGAGTTACCAGCATTTGCTGATGAGCTNGTTCAGGGTGATCAATTGCAAAAAGGGCAGCNTCTGCCAGAAAGCTNCCTGCTTCGGTCAAATCNTCAGTAATGGTTAAAATTTCTGGGCGTATGCGCCAAAAAAAAGGTGTGCTTTCTTTGGTGCAAAGATCAATATCCTGACCAAGTTTCCGCCCTACAGCATTTATTGCACTAATAGCCTCGATAGCAGAGAATGTTGTTGAGGTAATGATGCCATCAATTTCAGGATGGCGCTGCAGGTATTCGGAGATTTGTACCCGAAGCTCTTTTGAAGTTCTGTTTGGNGAAAATTCTTCGAAATAATCCGACTGTATTCCAGCAGTTCGTGAAGCCGTTTGCATACCAGAAATCATGTGTTGAGAATAGTTTTGTGAAACAGGAGGAGCTGTTAATAGTAAAGACTTTCTACCCTGTTTAGCAAGCATAACGGTAGCAAGATGCGCAAACTCAAAGTTATCAAAATCGAAATAGGAGTGCTTTTTTGACCAAATGCTCCTGCCATGGGTCACAAATGGAAAATTGTGCTCTAAAAGATATTTGACACGCGGGTCTTCCGGCTGGATTTGGTTGAATATGATAGCGTCAGCCGAGCGAGTTTCAACGATGTATTTAACTGGCTTTATAGGGTCTTCATCGGGNAAAAATGGGGTAACTATTAATTGATATGGTGTATTGCGTAAGGCGCCAGCGACTGATGTGATTATGAGTGAAAAGTAATTTATTCCATCAAGGCCAGTTGGTAAAACCAAAGAAATTACATTTGTTTTCCCAGTTNTCAANCGCAGGCCTGCTCGGTTTGGNATATATCCGATTTCATCTGCGACTTTCCGAACGCGGTCGCGAGTACTTTTTCCAATATCGCTTGCACCGCTTAAAGCTCGTGATACCGTTGGCACCGCAAGACCACATATTTCAGCAATATCTTTTAATNTTGGGTGCTTTTTTTCAAATGTCAGTTTCTTTTGTGCACCGATGCTTTTAGGTGACCCCANACTTAATTTGGATTTTGACACAAGATTACTCGCAAAAAAGGNTGNCTCAATTCTATTTGTTTCATTTTATGCTTGCTGAATCAATCTAAATCGATTTAGAATTTTTNTTGGAATNGTTGCTATTGTGAAAGNCAANGCTTTTGTTAGCGCTATCATTAGTTNAAATTTATGGGAGAAATATTTATGACATTATTAAAAAGAAGCTTGCTTTCCGCAGCTGCGGTTGTTGTAGCAAGCCATGCTAGTGCTGCTGACCTCGAGGTCACACATTGGTGGACGTCGGGTGGTGAAGCCGCTGCTGTTTCCGAATTTGCGAAAGCGTTCGACGCGACAGAGCACACATGGATAGATGGNGCAATCGCTGGTTCCGGTGGAACAGCNCGGCCAATTATTATTTCTCGGATCCTTGGCGGTGACCCGATGCACGCAACACAATTAAACCACGGTCGTCAGGCAGAAGAATTAGTTGAAGCCGGCCTTATGCTGGACCTTTCAGACGTAGCTGCTGAAGGTGGTTGGGCTGACGTCGTAAACCCAAGCCGCCTGCTGGACAGTTGCACGTTGGACGGAAAAGTCTACTGTGTGCCAGTTAANATTCACTCACCTCAATGGCTNTGGCTGAGCCACGACGCCTTTGCTAANGCCGGTTTGGATGTACCGAGCGATTGGTTTGAATTTGTAAAAGCTGCTCCGAAACTTCGTGAAGCTGGTGTTGTTCCGCTCGCTATGGGTCAGCAGTCTTGGCAGACAGATCTNGCGTTTGGCGCAATCCAGGTTGCAGTTGGCGGCACAGACCTTTATCTTGACGTGCTTACAAACAAAAATGCAAAAGCTGCAGCAAGNGCGGAAATGACCAAAGTCTTTGAAGCTTACGCTGATGCGCGCCTTCTTTCTGTGGGGTCTAATGTAAATGATTGGAACCAGGCGACAAACCTTGTCATCACAGGTCAGGCTGGAGGCCAGATCCATGGTGACTGGGCGCAAGGTGAATTTCAGGTTGCAGGCCAAGTTGCTGGCAAAGACTACACATGTCTTCCTGGTNTGGGCGTAAATGAGATCATTGCTACTGGTGGTGACGCGTTTTACTTTCCAAAGCAAGATGATCCAGCAATCGAAGCGGCTCAAAAAGAGTTGGCTAAGTTGATGATCAGCAAGGAAGTTCAGGTTGCCTTCAACCTCAAAAAAGGTTCACTGCCGATCCGCGGTGATGTTGATTTGTCTGCAGCAAACGACTGCATGAAGAAAGGTCTAGCGATCCTGGCGGCTGGTAATGTTCTTCCAGACGGCGTAAATGCGTTCTCAGCTGACACAGCTGGTCAGATGGCTGACCTAATGGTCGAATTCTGGAATGACACTTCAATTACTGTTGAAGATGCTCAGGCGCGCTACGTGGACATAATCGCGACAGCCGATTAAACAATCTCCTCCTGCTGGGCCCATGGACGAAAAACCACGGGCCCAGCAGAATTTTCAAGATGCTCTGTTATTCTATGTATTTGACAGAGCTGGGGTATTTTGGCTCAATCGATAGCCAAAAAGGGGAGGCAACATGGCCCTAGTTAACGATGAACAAATCGATTTGAGGGCTAGGCGCTCCTCCCGGATGTTTAAAAACATGACAGCCAAGATTGCAGCGTTACCGATGATTGCGACTGCCTTAGTGATTTTTGTTGGCTGCACACTTTGGACAATTTATCACTCTTTTACTAGGTCACGACTATTGCCGGCTCCTGAAAAATGGGTGGGTTTAAAAAACTATGATCGCCTTTGGGGGGAAAATCGCTGGTTGATTTCAATTGAAAACCTGGCAATTTTTGGGGCTTGCTCATTAGTACTATCCTTAGTTATCGGTTTTATCTTAGCAGCTCTTCTTGATCGCAAGATCCGGTTCGAAAATACGATCCGAACGATAATCCTTTACCCGTTTGCGCTTTCTTTTGTTGTCACCGGATTGGTTTGGCAATGGCTATTGAACCCAAGTCTTGGTCTGCAAAATGTCATTCGTGAATGGGGTTGGACAACTTTCACTTTCGATCCACTCAATAATGCTGAGATCGTTATATTTGGAATACTAATTGCAGGTGTATGGCAGGGCTCTGGTTTTGTTATGGTTTTGATGCTTGCGGGAATGCGGGGCATCGATGAGGACGTTTGGAAAGCCAGTCGCGTCGAAGGAATTCCAGCCTGGAAGACTTATATTTTCATAGTCATTCCAATGATGAGACCAGTCTTTGTGACGGCGTTAGTGATTATTTCAGCTGGGATAATCAAAGTCTACGATTTAGTAGTTGCTCAAACCAGTGGGGGCCCTGGAATCGCCTCTGAAGTGCCAGCAAAATATGTGATAGACAAGATGTTTGGGTCACAAAACCTCGGCCTTGGTTTTGCTGCCTCAACTATGATGCTTCTCAGCGTACTTGTGGTCTTAATCCCGTGGGCCTACCTCGAATTTGGAGGTAAAAAAAATGATTGATGCTTCGGCTAGCACACTCAATGGCCCATCGGGTCCAAGACCAAAAAAAGTTTTCTCGTCGACCAACATAATGATTTACGGCACGCTTTTGGTTGTGTGTTTATACTACCTTCTGCCGCTCTATGTTATGATCGTGACATCACTAAAAGGTATGCCCGAGATTAGGATGGGCAATATATTCAGCCCGCCTGTTGAAATTACCTACGAGCCATGGGTTAAGGCTTGGGCGGAGGCGTGTACCGGTATCAACTGTGATGGGCTCAGCCGCGGGTTTTGGAATTCTGTTTGGATTCTTGTTCCTTCCGTTATTCTTTCCATCGCAATTGCTTCGGTAAATGGCTACGCGCTTGCAAATTGGAAATTCAGAGGATCAGAGGTGTTCTTTACCATTTTGATTTTTGGGGCCTTTATCCCTTATCAGGTAATGATTTATCCAATTGTGATCTTGTTGCGTGAAAGTGGAGATGGAATTACCAACGTAATCCGTCTGTTCAATAGCGACGCAAGCAACTTTCGCCTTATGGGGTCTGTTTGGGGCTTGGTGATCGTACACACCATTTTTGGTATG
Organism: Planktomarina sp.; assembly: GCA_002698165.1. Lineage (GTDB taxonomy): Bacteria > Pseudomonadota > Alphaproteobacteria > Rhodobacterales > Rhodobacteraceae > Planktomarina. The sequence goes on from NZVF01000015.1 coordinate 10,914, forward strand.
CCAATCCTAACACTCTTGTTTCGAAACTATTTTACTTCTGTCCCTGAGGAGCTTTTCAAGGCGGCTCGTGTCGATGGCGCTAGGTTTTGGGGTATTTACTTCCAGATTATGCTCCCGATGTCGCTACCAATTTTCGTGGTTGCTATGATCCTCCAAGTTACAGGTATCTGGAATGATTTTTTGTTTGGTGTAATTTATACCAAACCAGATACTTATCCAATGACTGTGCAATTAAACAACATCGTGAATTCCGTCCAAGGCGTTAAGGAATACAATGTAAATATGGCGGCAACCCTTCTGACTGGGCTTGTGCCACTCGTAATTTACTTTGCTTCAGGTAAACTCTTCGTCCGCGGCATCGCTGCTGGTGCTGTGAAAGGCTAATAGACATGGCAAATTCAGTTGAAATTAGAAATCTTGACCTCAGTTTTGGTTCTATTGAAGTTCTTAAGGATTTAAACCTCCAAGTTGCAGAGGGAGAGTTTCTAGTTTTGTTAGGTTCCTCGGGATGTGGTAAGTCTACATTGTTGAACTGTATTGCGGGTCTGTTGGAGGTCACTGGTGGACAGCTTTTCATAAAAGGAAAAAACGTAACATGGGCGGAACCATCAGATCGCGGTATCGGGATGGTGTTCCAATCTTATGCACTTTACCCACAAATGTCAGTTAAGGGGAACTTGTCCTTTGGTCTAAAGAACGCGAAAGTTCCAAAGGCTGAGATTGAAGAGCGCGTGGCCAAAGCCGCAGAAATCCTCCAAATTGGGCCACTCTTGAACCGTAAACCGAGCGCTCTGTCCGGTGGTCAACGGCAGCGTGTTGCGATTGGCCGGGCATTGGTTCGCGATGTTGAAGTGTTTTTGTTTGATGAGCCGCTTTCCAATTTGGATGCTAAATTGCGGGTGGACCTGCGGATCGAAATTAAGCGTCTTCATCAACAACTAAAAAATACCATGATCTATGTTACACATGACCAAATTGAGGCTATGACACTCGCAGACCGTATTGCGATTATGCGAGATGGTAAAATTATGCAATTGGGCAGTCCAGCAGAGATTTATGATTATCCGATGAACAAGTATGTTGCTGACTTCATTGGTTCTCCGTCGATGAATTTCATTAAAGGTGAAATCAAAGACCAGTGTTTTACTGTCGGAGATCACAAGATATCTGTGAAAGGATATGCTACAGAAGCATCCTTAACTGAAGGTCAAAAAACGTGGATTGGTATCCGACCAGAGCATGTGGTTTTAGGTGAAGCAGTGAAAAAAGCCGATTACAAAGCCACAATCACAGCAGATATTGTTGAACCAATGGGTGCAGATACCCTCGTATGGACCGAGTTTGCAGGCCAGCCGTTTAGAATCCGCCTTAATGGGAAATTCCCAGTTGCGAGTGGACAAGAGCTGCCTATTGGGATTAACGCCTCTACTGTCTCCTTGTTTGATTTAGAGTCCGAAGAGAGGCTCTAACGCCAATGAAAGCATAGAATATGTTTTGTACGATTCGATCAGACATTTTCAAAAATTACAAAAAATTCGGAACCCACTCATCTTTTGGTTTCGCAACATAAAGCTTGGTTGAAAGGATTTAAAAAATGACTAAATTTTCATATCAGTTATATTCATCGCGTAAATTTGGTCCGATAGAGAGCACATTAGAAATGGTTTCACAATGTGGGTATCGGCAAGTCGAGGCTTATGGTGGATTATATGGAGATTTGGATCGTTTAGAAAGGGCTCTNGGTGTGAATANCCTTGTTATGCCTACAGGTCATTTTGATCTTAGTATGATTGAACAAACTCCAAATCAAGCAATTGAAATTGCAAAGCGAATGGGGATGACTTCTGTCATTGTACCTTTCTTGAATCTAGATGATCGTCCCGCTGATGCCAAGGGATGGCAAAAATTTTCAGATCAGCTGTCTGAGGTCGCAAAGCCCATATTAGATGCTGGTTTAACCTTTGCTTGGCACAATCATGATTTTGAATTTAATGCTTTAGATAGTGGTGAAATGCCTTTGGAGTTTATCTTGNNGGATGAAAATGGTGTTTCGCTTGAGCTGGATTTGGCNTGGGTTGTTGTCGGAGGGGAAAGCCCTTCCGAATGGGTAAAAAAATACGCGGATAGATTGGTATCCGTACATTTAAAAGACATTGCTCCTAAAGGTGAATGTGTTTCCGAGGACGGCTGGGCTGATGTTGGCCATGGAACCATGGATTGGTCAATAATAATGGATGCGGTANTGAAAACCCAGTGTAAATATTTTGTTATGGAACATGACAATCCAAATGATGATATTCGATTTGCAGAGCGATCAATTACTGCAGCAAATAAATTTTGAGAGGTAGATTTATGTCAAAACTAGGTATTGGAATAATAGGTTGTGGCAATATCTCAACTGCATATTTGACATTGGTCCCTTTATTTAAAGGCATTGAAGTGCAGGCAGTAGCTGACATTAATGCAGCTGCTGCCAAGGAAAAAGCGGATGAATTTAATGTTCGGGCCCAAAGTGTAGATGAACTGCTTGGCGCAGACGATATAGATATCGTGGTTAATTTAACTATACCTGAGGCGCATTTTGCAATAACAAGGGCAATTCTTCAGGCGGGCAAGAATGCTTATTCTGAAAAGCCCCTTGTGCTTACTTTAAAAGAGGGCCAAGAACTTTCGGCCATTGCAAATGAAAATGGGCTGCGGATTGGATCAGCGCCGGATACATTTTTGGGAGGAGCGCATCAACAGGCGCGCTCGCTAATTGATCAAGGGGCTTTGGGCAAAATTGTTGCTGGAACTGCGCATGTTATGAGCCATGGAATGGAGCATTGGCACCCCAACCCTGACTTCTTTTTTCTTCCTGGAGCTGGTCCAATGTTGGATATTGGTCCCTATTATATCACAAATTTGATCCAATTGATCGGTCCAGTCAAGCGGGTCGCTGCATTGACAACGGCAGCAAGTATGAGCCGGACGATCACCTCTGAACCACGAAGTGGCGAAACAATACCGGTTAAAACCCCCACAAATATTCATGCTCTTTTAGAATTTGAACAGGGGGCAACAATAACCCTATCAACCAGTTGGGATGTTTGGGCACATCGGCATAACAATATGGAATTATATGGNACTGAAGGCTCGTTNTATGTTCCTGATCCTAATTTTTTTGGTGGTGAAGTGGATCTGATTGGAAAAGACGGTGNATCTGCAGAAAAACCTATTTTTCAGCATCCGTTTTCTGTTNTAAATGAGGATCACCCAGANGGAAAAATGGCAAATTATCGTGCTGCAGGGCTTGCTGATATGGCTCAAGCGATCATCCAGAACCGGCCACATCGCTGTTCAATGGAAATGGCAATTCATGCTGTTGACGTGATGACTTCCGTACTGAAGTCAGGTGAGCAAAAGGAATTTGTCNACGTTAGTACCACNTGTGAGCGTCCCGCTGCGCTANCGGCCAANGATGCATCNAATTTGTTAGAANAGNGTAAAACGTAATTAATGATAGTCAATCCNATCCTTCCCGGATTTAATCCTGANCCGTCAATTTGTCGGGTTGGTNCGGATTANTTTATCGCNACGTCTACCTTTGAATGGTATCCAGGCGTACAAATCCATCATTCAACGGATATGGTTCATTGGAAATTAGTTTCGAGACCTCTGAACCGAGNAGCACAGTTAGATATGCGTGGAAATCCTGANAGTTGTGGANTTTGGGCACCTTGTCTGTCCTTTGCAGATNGAAAATTCTGGCTAGTTTATACCGATGTAAANCGTCTTGATGGCGCCTTTAAAGATTCACATAACTACATTGTGACTTGCGACGAGATCAATGGTGAGTGGTCAGACCCAGTTTTTGTTAATTCTTCTGGCTTTGATCCTTCACTTTTTCANGATCGTGATGGCAAGAAGTGGTTTTTAAATATGCAATGGAACCACCGAGGTGAAGGCACGGGTGGGAACCCAGCAAATTCAAGTTTTGATGGTATCTTACTGCAAAGATGGTCGGAGTCTGGAGGCTTAACAGGAGCTGTTCATAATATCTTTGCTGGTTCCTCGCTGGGTCTTGTGGAGGCACCACATTTATTTTGGCGAGAAGGGTATTACTATCTGACTACCGCAGAGGGTGGTACAGGATATGATCACGCAGTGACAATGGCTCGCTCAAAGCGGATCACTGGGCCTTATCAATTGCANCCAAATAGGCATATTATGTCCCANTCAAATGCCNCNGATCAGNGCATTCAAAGAACTGGGCACGGACAATATGTTGAAACNCCTGACGGTGAGTTTTATCATACATTTCTTATGGGCAGACCTATTNCTGACGGCAGTGGAGAGGGTCGCTTTTGTCCGATGGGACGTGAAACTGGCATTGAAAAATGTGTTTGGAAAGATGGCTGGCTCTANNTNGAACATGGCGGTGAGTTNGTGCGGGAAACTGTGCCGNCCGTCAAAGGNTTAAAANTAGCANAAAGTGACGCNGGTCTGGAGCCTGTATCACATAACTTTCGTGATGGTTTACCNATTGAGTTTCAGTGGTTACGAACGCCGCATTCANAGCGCATTTTTAGTACTGGCCCAGAAGGNNTAACATTGATAGGGCGGGAAAGCCTTGGNAGCTGGTTTGAGCAGGCTTTGGTTGCCCGACGGCAAACTNATTTTTGTTATTNTGCCGAAACAACTTTGGCCACGTTTNATCCAGATAATTATCAACAGGCAGCTGGGCTTACGACTTATTATAACCGTCANAAATTTCATGCACTTGTGGTGAGCTACGAGGCAGGTGTTGGCCGAGTGCTGAGCTTAATTTCGTGTAACGGCGATTATCCAGAGGGGGCACTTGAAATGCCGCTTGTGCCGCGGTCTAGACTAGTATCTGGACCGGTCGATCTGCGGGTTGATGTTGATCATGCGAGCCAACAGTTTTTCTATCGACAGGGTGGTGATTGGATCGCTATTGGCCCACCGCGGGATGCATCCCTGATCTCGGATGAAGCAGGACGCGGTGAGCATGCCTCATTTACCGGTGCTTTTATTGGGATGGTGGCCTTTGATACCAGTGGGAAAGGGTGTACCGCTCAGTTTGACCGTTTTTTGTATAATGGATCAAATTAATTGAGGGCAACGCTTTTAATTAAAAACGCTTCATCTCTAAATTTTTGCTCTTTTAGGGTAAAAATAATTAATTATAACTTTTAATTAGGCCGACCACGCGAAAAGTACTGCAGATGAAATTACGAAAGGAGCTTTTAGATGCTAAACCACACAGCAGCAGAAATTAGTCACCCGACGGGTAAAAAGCAAACAACTCAGTTGAAAGATATTCAAAAAAGATTAGAACTGCGGGTCTTATCGCAAGAGGATTGGGATCATTGGATTACCAAAGGCTTTGTCGTAGTCAAAAAAGCAGTAAATCGCGAAGCCTGTCAGCAGCTTGAAAACGCATTGTGGGAATTTGATGAAAAAGATCCAAACGATCCATCNACGTGGTATGCACCGCANCGACGCCCTCATGTACGCGNGGAACTAAATAATGTNGGAATGACTGAAATTTATCACCATCAGCNGATGTGGGACAACCGNCAATCGCAGCGCGTTTACGATGCCTTTGTTGATATCTGGGACCAAGAAGAGCTGTGGGTAGCTATTGATCGGGCCAACATTAANCCACCCAANAAAGTTAAAGCAAANCCAGACGGNTTTGTTCATTGGGATGTTGACACGACGGCGCGTCCACTGCCGATTGGCGTNCAGGGTATTTTATCTGTTAAAGAACAAGACATTGAAACTGGTGGATTTCAAGCGGTGCCCTATTTGTTTGAGTTCTTTGAGGANTGGGTTAAAACGCAGCCAAGCGACCGTAATCCCTTGCTGCCGGATATGACTGGCCTTAGCCGTNAAAATATTACTTTAGAGGCGGGTGACTTGCTTATATTCAACTCGCTTCTACCGCACGGTGTTCGGCCTAATCATTCTGAAGGACGGGTACGCATGGCGCAATATATATCAATGTTTCCAGCGGAACTGGAAAATGAAAGCGAACGAGCCGAGCGAATTAGATTATGGCAGAACATTGAAGCTCCAAACCGACCTGATTTTCCCGGTGANCCACGTGGTTGGGAAAAACAGCATTATGGACCTGCTGATTTAACTCAGTTGGGCAGAAAACTATTAGGGTTGGATCTTTGGGGGGATATCAAAACGTGATGGTCCTTTACTAAGCCTCACTTTATTTAAATATTTCTAAATAGGATAGATGATAGCTTAAATTTAAAAAGCTTAAGTAGATAGGAACTTGAGAATTGATTTGGGCGGATTCAATGACATGCTCAAAAAAAAGGAAACTGACAATGCCAAAAATTGTTCTTGTTGGTGCAGGAAGTCTTCAGTTTGGAACCTGTATGTTGGGCGACCTTTTTCAGAGCCAATGCTTAANTGGTACAGAAGTCGTTTTGAATGATATTAATCAAAGCGCTGCATTGCGTACACTGAAGGTGGCCCAGGATTTTATTAAAGAGCATGATTTGGATTTTTCTATCAGCGTCGATACAAACTTAGAAAAAGCCCTATTAAATGCTGACTTCGTAGTGATTTCAATAGAGGTTGGTGACCGTTTTGCGCTCTGGGATCAAGATTGGAAAATTCCTCAGCAATACGGTGTTTCACAAATTTATGGCGAAAATGGTGGGCCGGGAGGACTGTTTCACAGCCTAAGGATTATTCCGCCAATTTTGGAAATCTGCAAAAAAGTTTTGCAGGTTGCACCTACGGCAACAGTNTTTAACTACTCCAACCCAATGAGTCGTATTTGTACCACAGTGCATCGCAAATTTCCTGAACTTAATTTCATTGGAATTTGCCATGAAATAGCCTCGTTGGAACGGTTTTTGCCACATATTCTTAAGACACCAATTGAAAACATTGAATACCGCGCTGCTGGCCTAAATCATTTTTCGGTAATGACTGAGGTCCGATACAAAGATAGCGGAAAAGACGCTTACTATGAGGTGTTGNAAAACGCAGAGGCGTTCTTTGCAGTACTTCCNGGATATTCCGAAATTCTTTCAGAGAAACGCGCAGGTGGTAAATCTGTAGAGACTGAAGGCTGGATGGAAGTTGATCTTTCGCATGTGCAAGATGTGCGCCCNTGGTCAGATCGGTGGTTGTTTCGGCAAATGATAGNTAGGTTCAAGTGCTTTCCAATTACGACAGACAGTCACTTTGGNGAATATATTTCTTGGGCGGATGGCTGTGTTGATCATCGCGGTATATTAGATTTTTACACTTACTATCGAAATTTTTTGAACGATAGTGAGCCAACGATTCAATCTGTCCTGAAAGAACGGGTGGTGCCGATTATTGAAGGTCTCTTAGCTGACAGTAGTTATGAAGAGGCAGCTGTCAATATACCCAACAATGGATTGATTAACGATTTGCCTGACTGGTTGGTAGTTGAGGTCCCAGCCATTATAAACGCACAAGGGATAACTGGTATAAAACCCCAAATTCCGNTTAGTTTTCAAGGNCTTCTGACCAATCAAATTGGTATCCACAATATGACCGCAGAAGCTATCTTAAATGGTTGTAAGGATGCTGTTATCCAAGCCTTGATGGTTGATCCAGCGGTTACTACTTCGGTGCAATTACCGCAATTAGTTGATCACATGATCGATGAACAGAGCCCATGGCTTGATTATCTAAAATAGGCATAGGAGCTAGTATGGTATGATAGTCAATGAACACGAGCACTGATGGAGGAATAAAAAATATTTTTTTTTATACGTAGGCCTGAAAGTTAATTGAAATAGTAAAGCGGCGTGTTACTTTAGAGATAGTTTTTAGGGAGTTACAATGCGGTTTTTCATAGCACTTTGCTTTAATTTTTTGTTGATTATTTCAGCCGTGGTTCCAAGCTCTGCTGCGGATCGTAATGCTATTGAAACATTCATGAAAGTGACTGGATTTGATGTGTCTTTGGAGTCGATGCGCGTATCAGCCAGCGATGCGCCTGCAATGTTAGGGTTAGATGCTGCAGATTTCGGAGTAAGCTGGAAACGAATAGCTGATGAATTATTTGAACCTGAAAGCTTGAAAAATGATGCTGTAGGGATCCTGCAACAAGCTTTAAGCGAAAATGTATTGGTACATGCTTCTGAATTTTATGCCTCAGAATTAGGAATTCGGTTGGTTAAAGCTGAAAACTTAAGCCATTTTGAGGACTCAGATCAAAAAAAGATAGATGGTGAACTCATTTTAGCAGAACTGGTAGACCGTTCGTCTCCGCAACCTCAGTACTTTCGCGAAATGGCAGATAGTATTGGAGCTCTTGAATCTGGGATTAGATCTTTTCGTGAAGTTCAGGTGCGCTTTATAATGGCAGCAATGAGTGCAGGCCTGATCGATCGGCAAATAGACGAGGCAGATCTGCGGAGTATGCTGGCGCAACAGGATGCTGAAATAAAAACTAATATGCTTCAAAGTCTTATCATTGCCAATTCTTACACCTACAGGAATTTCACTGACTTAGAAATTGCTCAGTATCGCGATGCATTGGCAACTGATGAAATGAAAGAAGTTTATGAGCTGATGAACGCAATTCATTTTGCTCTCATGGCGGATCGATATGAACAAATGGCGTTAAAAATGGTAAAATTACATCCGTTGCAAGAGCTGTAAATGTACTTGACTTTGGACTTTAACGTGGGGATAAGCCCCGAAGTGTCTTGTTTGACATCACTTTTATTTTAATACGCTCTATTTAAAGGGCGCGCAGCTTCAGGTGGCTCAAGCCAAAACTCCGTAGTTTAGGGACCAAAGGGCGCGACTATGTAAGGAAACGCAAATGTTTGCGGTAATGAAAACTGGTGGAAAACAGTATAAAGTGCAATCCGGTGATGTTTTGCGCGTTGAAAAGCTAGCTGCTGAAGCTGGCGAAACAATACAATTTAATGAAATTTTAATGGTTGGAGCGTCTGTCGGCGCGCCACTTGTCGCTGGTGCTGGAGTTCAAGCCGAGGTGATTGATCAAATTAAAGGCCCTAAAACAATCAATTTTGTAAAGCGTCGTCGCAAGCACTCGTCAAAGCGGACAAAAGGTCATCGTCAGAAATTAACCCTCGTTCGTATAAAAGATATTTTAGAAAAAGGTGCTGATAAAACAGGTGTAAAGGCTGCACTGGGGGCCGGATCTGTGCCACGCGTTGCTGCTGCAGAGTCTAAGAAAGTTGACGTGGCCAAATCGAAGCCTGCTGCTGAAACAAAGACCGCCACCACCAAAGAAAAGTCTGCTGTCGCTAAAGCGAAGCCAGTAGCATCCAAAGCAAAGCCTGTTGCCGCTAAGGCAAAGCCCGCTGCGACCAAAGTAAAGCCTGCCGCTGCTAAGGCAAAACCAACAGCATCCAAATCAAAATCTCCCGCCGCTAAGCCGAAACCGGCTGATTCAAAAAAACCAGCAGCTAAAAAACCAGCTGCAAAAAAGGAGTAATCACTAATGGCACATAAAAAAGCAGGTGGTTCATCGCGTAATGGTCGAGACTCTGCAGGGCGTAGATTGGGAGTTAAATTATATGGGGGAGAAGAGGTTATCCCTGGTAACATAATTGTGCGTCAACGTGGTACTAAGTTTTGGCCCGGTGACGGTGTGGGAATGGGTAAAGATCATACAATCTTTGCTGTAGTCAAAGGTAATGTAAAATTTCATACGGGTCTCAAACGTCGCCAATACATTTCTGTTATTCCGATGCTTGAAGCTGCAGAATAACAAAGATTTAAGTACAAAATTTTTAAAAAGGATTGGCTTAAAAGTCAGTCCTTTTTTGTTATCCCTTATATTTTGCTGAAGTTTACTGTATAAATTACGGCGCTAAATTTATATAATTTTATATAAAGTTTTTATCTAATTTGGTTGGTGAGTATATATTTATACGTGCAAGGTGGTAGACTGCAGGGTGGTCTTGTAGAAATAATTTTTAGATGATTGTAGCTTTTAGGAATAAATATTTTTGGGTTACTCTGAGGTAGCAAATGCCAATTGAATTAATACCTTTANTATTTTTTGCGATTGCCCAGATTGGCACCCCTGGGCCTGCTAATATGGTATTATTAGCGACCGGTGCTGGATATGGTCTTAGACGCACATTACCATTTGTAGCTGGCGTAATTGTAGGAAAACAAATTATTATTTGGCCTTTGGGCTTTGGACTTATGCATCTGGCACAAAGTTGGCCTGTATTGTTTTTCATCATGAAGTATTTGTCCGCGGCCTACATAATTTATTTAGCTTGGCGAGTNGCAAATATGCGTTTAAATNCGNNNCANNGCGAAGGNTCTGCACCAGGTTTTATTGCGGGTTTAATTGTCCACCCACTNAATCCNAAAGCTTGGGGAATGATTNCTGCATCTTTTACTAGTTTTGTAATNCCAGNTTCTGATATATTTTTANCAACACTTTCAGTGGCNGTAGTACTTATTTNATGTCANACGATCTTACATCCAATATGGGCAGGTGTTGGCCAACTTATCGCGAAAACGATTCAAGGAACTCGTGCGGANAGGGGGGTTTTTGTTNTCTTAGCTTTAATAACGCTTATTACAGTTTTTTATGCTCTCTTTGGTGGATTAATTTAATTTTCTCTAATTTCTTAAAAGATTTAAATAATTTTTAAGCTNTTATACATTTATTTATATGTTGTGTAAGGCTTGAGCCCTCGGCTGTTACGCTTTATCGGCTATNTGGGAGTGAATTCGGGGCCAAATCATGAAATTTCTAGACCTAGCCAAAATAATAATCCGTTCTGGAAGTGGCGGTGGCGGGGCNGTATCTTTTCGACGTGAAAAATATGTTGAGTTTGGAGGGCCCGATGGTGGCAATGGTGGCCGTGGGGGAGATGTGATCGTGGAAGCTGTGCATGGCCTTAATACTTTAATTGATTTTCGTTATCAGCAACATTTTTTTGCTAAAAATGGACGACCGGGCATGGGAAAACAACGTACTGGAAANGANGGAGATANTATTACTNTGAAAGTGCCNGTNGGCACACAGATTATGGATGAAGACGGTGAAACNGTTCTTGTTGATTTAATTGAGGTCGGTCAGAAAGNCACTGTTGCAAAAGGTGGTAATGGAGGATTTGGAAACCTTTATTTCAAATCGTCAACCAATCANGCTCCCCGACGGGCAAATCCAGGTCTTACAGGTGTTGAGCGGACACTTTGGTTNAAGCTGAAGCTGATTGCAGAGGTAGGATTAGTCGGTTTACCTAATGCTGGGAAATCAACCTTCCTTGGAAAAACAACAAATGCAAATCCAAAAATTGCTGACTATGCCTTTACGACATTAATTCCAAGCCTTGGAGTTGCTAAGGTTGACGAAGACCAATTTGTAATTGCTGATATTCCTGGCCTCATAGAAGGTGCACATGCGGGGCGGGGTATAGGAGATCGTTTCNTAGGACATATTGAAAGNTGTNCAGTTCTTTTACATATCGTGGATGGGACGTCCGATAGTATTGGNCAAGACTACAATACCATTATTAANGAGATTGAGTNTTATGGATNNGGTCTTATTGATAAACCGAGAGTTACCGTTCTTAACAAGATGGATGAAGTGAGTGAAGATGACATTAATTTTGTTCTTGGGGCATTGCGGGGAGCGTCTGGTGGGAAACCAGTCCTTTCTATGTCTGGTAAAACGGGTGATGGTACTTATGATGTTCTTTGTGAATTACTTTCACAAATAGAGGCTGTAAGAGCAGAAGAACCAGAGGAGCGGAAGTGGCAACCTTAGATGAAGCAAAACGNATTGTTGTTAAAATAGGGTCCGCGCTATTAGTTAACAAAACCACTGGCGCTTTAAATCAGGAATGGTTGTGTTCATTAGCTGATGATATTGCTCAGCTACGTGAAAATGGCTCGGATGTGGTNATAGTATCTTCTGGTTCAATTGCTCTGGGGCGCTCTGTNCTTGGACTTGGTGCTNCAAAATTAACATTNGAGGAAAACCAAGCNGCAGCAGCAGTTGGGCAAATCCAATTNGCTCGAGCCTATGAACAGCAACTAGCGCCGCATGGNGTGGTTGCAGCACAGGTGTTGGTTACNTTGGAAGANAGCGCAGATCGAAGACGNTACCTTAATTCTCGCGCGACNCTAGGACAGTTATTAANGTATGGAGCCGTCCCAATTGTNAATGAAAATGATACTGTGGCCACTGATGAAATTCGTTATGGCGATAATGATCGTTTAGCCGCACAAATTGCAGTCACAATTGGAGCTGATTGTTTGNTTTTANTTTCAGATGTTGATGGATTTTATACNTCAAACCCAAATGTAGATAAAAGTGCAACTCGAATTGATACGATTNACGAAATTAGCANAAAAATTGAAGCTATGGCCGGCGAAGCNGGGTCGGATCTATCAAAGGGTGGAATGAAAACCAAGCTTATGGCCGCAAAAATGGCTACAGGTGCGGGATGTGCAATGGCAATCACACTTGGAAGTTCTCGAAATCCTATTACGCGTCTATTACACGGCGCGAATGCTACTTGGTTTATACCAAAAGATGATCCCTCTNCAGCGCGAAAAAGGTGGATTTCATCATTAAAACCCCAAGGCTNTGTTGTCTTAGATGAAGGTGCCGTNGATGCTTTAGGCCATGGGAAAAGTTTGTTGCCGGCAGGNGTNACNTCTCTNCNNGGAAATTTTGTTCGAGGAGAATTAGTTCGTATGCTGCATTCGGATGGAACTGATTTGGGCTGTGGCCTAATAGCATTTGATAGTGTTGAGGCGCTAAAGATTTTAGGGTGTCATACAAAAGAGGTCGAGATTTTATTAGGCTACCCTAGCCGTGGCGCATTAATTCATCGTGATGATATGGTCCTACAGAGTTAAAGGAGAGATACCAATGGACGTAAGTGCAACTCTCAATAACATTGGTAACGCGGCAAAATTAGCCGCGTCAGAGTTAACTTTTGCAAGTGCAGAAATTAAGAAGCTAGCACTTATTAACGCCGCTGAATTTCTTTGGAGTTCTCACTCTGAAATAATGATCGCAAATTCTAAAGATATGGTTTCAGCACAAAAGAAAAAGTTGTCGGCTGCAATGTTAGATCGTTTATTTTTGGATAAAAATCGCGTTAAGGGTATTAGAGACAGCTTGTTAGCGGTTGCTGAGCAAGCCGACCCTGTGGGTCAAATTATAGAGGATTGGAAGAGGCCTAGTGGCCTTAATATTCAAAAAGTTCGAACACCCTTGGGAGTGATCGGTGTAATATATGAAAGTAGACCTAATGTTACAGCTGATGCTGGCGCCCTTTGTTTAAAAGCTGGTAACTCAGTTATTTTGCGAGGAGGCTCTGAGAGTTACTACTCTTCAAATGCGATTCACAAAGCCATGGTACAGGGGTTAATAAAGGTTGGGTTGCCTGAAACTTCAATCCAATTAATTCCGACGCGTGATCGTTCTGCAGTTAATTACATGCTTACGATGGTTGATTGCATTGATGTGATTATCCCTCGTGGAGGGAAAGGTTTAGTCGATTTAGTTCAAAAAGAGGCTCGTGTTCCAGTTTTTGCCCATCTCGAGGGTATAGTGCATATATATATTCACTCATCAGCTGATCCTCAAAAGACTTTTGATGTTGTTCTTAATGCTAAAACGCGACGTCCAGGTATATGTGGTGCTGTTGAATGTATTTTAATGGATAATGACATAGCTGCGACTTGGGGAGAGGATCTAATTAATAAACTTTTGGATCATGGAGTNACTGTAAATGTTGATAAAAATTTGGAAAGAATTACAGGGACCNTACCGGCTCAAGANTCTCATTGGGGACATGAATTTTTAGATATGGAAATTGCAGTAAAAACCGTTGCTAATATCGATANCGCGATAGCGCATATTACTAATTATGGGTCNCAACATACAGACTGTATNATGGCTGAAAATAATAAGGCAGTAGATCTTTTCTTTGANCGGNTAGACAGTGCTATATTGATGCACAATGCGTCCACACAATTTGCTGANGGNGGCGAGTTTGGGATGGGTGCNGAAATTGGGATTGCTACTGGAAAANTGCATGCACGCGGGCCTGTGGGTGCNATGCAGTTGACTAGTTTTAAATATTTNGTTCGTGGGAGCGGTACCGTTCGAGGTTAATGGTGATAGAATAAATTTAGGCACAAGTTTAATTGGCGGTTTTTGGTGGGTTTGCAAAATTGAATAATATGGAAAACTTAAGTTCTTTTTTAGAACCAGGACAACGCGTTCAACACCCTGATCAACCAGACTGGGGCATTGGACAAGTTCAATCAAATATAAACAATCATATAACTGTAAATTTTCCAGAAATGGGAAAAGTAGTTATTAATACAAACAAAGTAAATCTAATTTTAATAACTTAAAACAGTATTTTGCGGAATAAAGCTGATGTTTTTTATGTATAAAAAATGGTCTTTGATTTGCTGCATCCAGAAAATTTTGTGATGAAACAAATACCCATATACAAAGTACGTCAAGCAATGACCCCAGACGATCTAATTGCGGTCCAAAAGCTGCGCTATGAGATATTTGTAATTGAGATGGGGGCGAAAGAGGGTGATATTGATCACATTCATAAACTTGAACAAGATAAATATGATCCATTTTGCAAACATTTAATGCTAATAGATGTTAATAGAGGTTCCAACCCTATAGAGCAAATAGTCGGTGTTTATCGTATACTTACGCAGACGGGCGCAAAAGCAGCAGGTGGGTTTTACACTGCTACTGAATTTGATCTCGGTCCGCTGTTGAACAGTGGACGAAAAATAATAGAATTGGGGCGTTCTTGCTTGCGAAAGTCTCATCGAGGGGGCATTGCCATGCTTCATCTTTGGCAAGCGCTTAATAATTTTGTTAAGGAAGAAAAAGCTGAAGTTTTATTTGGAACAGCGAGTTTTCAAGGCACTGATATCCAATCGTTTGTTCAACCTTTTTCACTCTTACATAATGAGTATTTAACACCAAAAAAAATACGGCCAAAAGCGATAGCCTCTGCTTACGTTCCTTTGAATCAACTTGAGGTCTCCCAAATTGAGCGTGTCAAGGCTTTAAAGGCTATGCCGGCACTTATAAAGGCATACCTTCGCCTTGGTGGTGGAGTAGCTGATGGGGCGTTTATTGATTATAAATTTAACACAATAGACGTTTGTATGATTTTAGACATAGCCAAAATGAATATTCGGCAGAAGTCGATTTATTCTAGGAAGTTGAATTGATGTCATCACCNACGTGGATGTCGGAGCAAGAGCCTAATCTNCCAAANATNTTACCTATTGATTTTTTACGGTTATTGNNAAGNTTNATATTTTTGGGNGCCTANACGTTNNGNGGTTTGGCTNTNTTATTACTGGTTAGAGTGTTTGAAAAGCCTTTATTCGGTGANCAACGTCCGTGGACCCCTAAAATTACTCANTCAGTCTGTAGATTTGCATTTTTCGTTTTGGGTATGAAACATGAGGTCATCGGGATGCCCATGCGTGGGCATGGGGCAGTAGTTTCTAATCATTCAAGTTGGCTNGATATATTCGCATTGAATGCNTTTGATGATGTCTATTTTGTAGCTAAGTCAGAAGTTGCAAAATGGCCTTTAATTGGCTGGTTAGCAAAAGCTACTGGAACAGAATTTATTGTTCGTGCACGAAAAAAAGCTTTGCTGAATAATCAAATACTACAAAAAAGACTTTTGAGTGGACATCGGCTTTTGTTTTTTCCTGAAGGAACGTCGTCTGATGGACGACGCATTCTACCTTTTAAATCAACTATTTTTGAAACTTTCTGGACACCAGAACTTCGTGAAAAAATTTCTATACAGCCTGTAACCTTAATATTTCATGCCCCTGAAGGACAAGATCCCCGATTTTATGCTTGGTGGGGGGACAGTAATTTCGTTCAACATCTAATAAAAGCTCTTGCTGTGAAGGAACATGGTAGTGTTCAGGTGGTCTATCATGCACCTGTCGTCGTAAATAAATTTTCTGATCGTAAGGCTTTAGCTAGCTTCTTGGAAAATATAGTTGCTAGTGCTCTACCGTGGAACAAGAAATTTTAATTTTTTAATTAGCCCTTAATTGCCTTTGAAAATGTTTTAATTTTTAATACCGGATCCTCNGCTTCCCAAATTTCTGAACCAATCCCAAAAAAATCTACCTTGTCAGATAANGATNGGATTTTTTCTTCAGTAATTCCACCCTCTGCAACAACAGGGATTTCAATCATCTCACTCCACCACGCCAATAACTCTGGATCAACTTGTATGCCATCGCCCAATGCAGAGGCTGAAACAGGACCAAAGCTTANATAATCGGCACCTGCCTCGCCGGCATTTAATCCGGCGTGGCGCGACGCANTACAAAATGCCCCTAAAATAACATCTTTGCCCAAATCCTTCCGTAATTGGCGAATGTTATGTGTACCATTCGTCAAATGGACCCCATCTAAGCCAAGGCGAGCCACTAAAAGAGTATGTTGTTCAATAACGACTGCTACATCGCGCGTATGAGTTATCTCTCTCACGGCATCCGCTGCACGGGCTATTTCATCTTCATTTGAACTGGAAAGGCTAAGCCTTAAACACGAGACATCTATTGCATCTAATATTTCNGANAGTTTGCNTGGAAAACAGTTCAAGTCTAAGACATTTGGNGTAATCAGGTAAATTTTTGGCACGTCTTGAATGCTCATATCANCNGACCTCGTTTGNACNCTTATTATAGGGCTATAACGTCCCTGAATAGCTTTGGCTACAGCTTGTCGTTGTGGGATTCCAAGGCTAAGAGGNAGNATGGTATCTGAATCGCTCCAACAACCCGCAATATTGCTTGTTCGTCCTCAGATGGGAGAAAATATTGGTGCAGCCGCAAGGGCTATGTTGAACTTTGGGTTAGACCATTTGGTAGTCGTTGCTCCTAGGGATGGTTGGCCAAGTCCAAAAGCATTAGCAATGGCCAGCGGGGCAGGGCGTTTACTTGATGAGGCCCGCCTATTTAATTCTACCGCAGAGGCACTGGCTGACAATACCTATGTCATGGCCACAACGGCAAGAGCCCGTGGTCTCACCAAACCTATTTTCAGTCCCGAACACGCCATGGCTGAGGCAGTGCAACGAATTTCTAAAGGGCAAAAAGTTTCAGTGATGTTTGGACCGGAGCGCGCTGGATTAGAAAATGACGATATCGCAAGAGCAAATGCAATAATCTCGGTACCAGTTAACTCAAATTTTGCATCTTTAAATTTAGCACAATGTGTTTTGTTGATTGGTTATGAGTGGCAACGTCATAAAACGGACATTACGGCCGAACGTTTTGAGATGGGCAAAAGCGAATGGGCCAATGGTCTTGAAATAGAAAAATTAGCTGAGCATTTTGAGCACCAACTTGATAATGCTGGTTTTTTCTTTCCAAAAACAAAGGCGAGTGGAATGAAAACTAATCTTAGAAATTTTTGGTCCCGGATGCCTCTAACTAAGGCAGATGTTCAAATTTTACATGGTATAATGCGCCAAATGGTCCGCTGGAAAGAGCGAAGTTGAAGGTGTTNGATGTGAGCCCTAGTTTACCTATTAGAAGAGGGGTTTTGAATGTCTGGTAAGCGTAATATTTTTGAAGAAGTTGGTAGTGATGAAAAAGCTGAAGCGGCTGTTGTTGGGGCGATATCACAAAGTGATGGTGAAGATCGAAATTTGACCCAAATTTGGCTTTGGGGACTTCTTTTACTTGTTATCATTATGATTACTGTGGGTGGTCTTACACGTTTAACAGACAGTGGACTTTCTATAACTGAATGGAAACCAGTGATGGGCGCGATACCTCCGCTTAATAGCACGGCATGGNAAATGGCGTTTTCGGCTTATAAAACTACNGTAGAATATNTGACACAAAATTCTTCCATGACGCTAGCAGAATTCAAAGTTATATTTTGGTGGGAATGGGGTCATCGCCAACTAGGTCGTTTTATTGGCTTGTTTTGGTTTTTAGGNTTTACCTCATTATTTTTTATGAATAAAATTCCTAAATCACAACAAAGATCACTTTTTTACATTGGGCCNTTTATTGGACTNCANGGGCTGATTGGCTGGCTCATGGTGAATTCAGGGCTTGATGGAGTTAGGATTGATGTAGCTTCTTATTGGCTAATGGCTCATCTTGGTGCTGCCTTTGCTTTGCTTGGNTACATTTTTTGGGTNTTGCAGCTTATTANCCGCAGTGATGCAGAACTGTTNCAATCAAGGCGCGTGCGAGAGCTTAAACTTTTNAGGATGTCCACNATACTNTTAAGTTTTGTGGCNCTCCAGATTCTTCTTGGTGCATTNGTAGCTGGTATTGATGCGGGACGTAATTATACAGATTGGCCACTCATGGCGGGNGCGTTTTTGCCACCAGATTTTTTTGGATTTACTCCTTGGTGGCGTAACTTTTTTGAAAATGATGGTTTTGTACAATTTGTCCACCGGGTCAGTGCTTATCTTCTTGTCATTTACGTTATAGCAGTTGCTCTTAAAGTCAGGTCTTCGTCTAACAAACGAATACGCTCAGCCTTTCTGTTATTTGGGTTATTGATATTACTACAATTAATTTTAGGGGTTATAACCGTTATGAATTCATCTCCATGGGAACTTGCTATATTACACCAATTTACTGCGATTATATTGTGGCTCTCAGTTATTCGTGTGCGATTATTGACAGGATTCCCAATAGCCATTTCAGTGAGAAATTAGCGATGAGTGAATTAGCAAAACTTTTAGATTTTGATCACCAAACTCAAGCATTAGCGCAGGTTTCGGGGCGTTTAGGCTGGGATCAGGAGACTATGATGGCATCAGGTTCTTCGGAACAACGCGCAATTGAGATGTCAGCTCTAGAGGGTGTGTTACATGCGCGAAGATCTGATGGTCGTGTGGAAGAGTGGCTATCAAACATAAATTTGGTTTTGGAAGATGAAGTAACGCAGGCAAAATTACGAGAGATTCAGCGCTCCTATCAACGTGCAGTGAAGGTGCCGAAACATCTTGCACAGGAAATTGCTCGAGTCACTTCAATGGCGCAAGGAATATGGGCAACTGCAAGAGCGGAAAATAATTTTCTAGCATTTGCTCCAATTTTAGAGGAGGTTTTGTCGCTTAAACGGGAAGAGGGCCAAGCTCTGGCGGTAAATGAAGATATTTATGACACTATGCTAGACGATTATGAACCGGGTGCAACGGCAGCCGAATTGTCCAATATGTTTGAAGCATTGAGACCTGGCCTAGTGGAGTTACGAAGTGCAGTTTTGGAAAAAGAACCTGCCTTAAAATTGCAGGGAACATTTGATGAGTCTATTCAAATGCAAATTTCTAACATGTTGGCAGAAACTTTTGGCTATGATTTCAGCAGAGGGCGAATAGATAAAGCAGTGCATCCTTTTTCATCAGGCTCCGGTCAAGATGTACGAATTACTACAAGAACCAATAGATACGATCCATTTAATTGTTTCTATTCAACCATCCATGAAGTAGGCCATGGTACCTACGAGCAAAATATTGATCAGAGTTACAAACTTACCTCGATTGGACAGGGTGCATCTATGGGGGTCCATGAGAGCCAATCTCGTATATACGAAAATCAGCTTGGTCGAAGTCGTGCTTTTACTTGTTGGTTATTTAACCAAATGAAACGACACTTTGGTGATTTTGGGATTTCTGACGCTGATGAATTTTATAAAACAGTTAATAGTGTTAACCGAGGCTTTATTCGTACAGAAGCAGATGAAGTTCAATACAACCTTCATGTACTTTTAAGATTTGATTTAGAGCGGGCATTAGTGTCTGGAGATTTGCAAGTTAAAGACCTTGAGAGCGCATGGAATGAGCGTTTTTATAATGATTTTGGATACAAAGTAGAAAGTGCTGCTGACGGGTGTTTGCAAGACGTTCATTGGTCAGTTGGTTTGTTTGGATATTTTCCAACGTATTCACTTGGAAATGTATATGCTGGATGTTTACATGAAAAGCTGCGTCAAGGTTGTTCCAATTTAGACACAGAGCTCCGCGATGGAAATTTAGATACAGCTACAGAATGGTTGCGCACAAACTTACAGTGTCATGGAGCACTAAAGCAGCCTCGCCAAACTATTATTGATGCCTGCGGTTTTGAACCCTCAGAGGCGCCTCTATTAAAATACTTACAATTAAAGTTTACTGAAATTTATGATTTATAAGGTGTACCATATAATTTTAAAATTATGTAATATTATTAATNATTTAGAATTATAAGCTAACCTAGGCTGTGTGAGGTATCTATTTTCTCTTCTTCGGGTTCATCACCTTGATCTGGGATATACGCTACGCTGACTACTTTTTCATCTTCATTGGTATTAAAAACACGTACGCCACCGGCGCTTCGAGAGCGAAAAGAAATTCCGTCAATTGGACATCGAATTGATTGCCCTGTGCTCGTAACAAGCATAATTTGGTCTGTCATTTCGACTGGAAAACTAGCTATTACAGGTCCGCCGCGCATAGCTTTGTCCATAGCAGTTACGCCCATACCACCTCGACCCCGAACTGGGTAATCATGGCTCGAAGAGAGCTTCCCTGCTCCACCTTTAGTGATGGTAAGTATTAAGTTTTCTGTTTTTGACATTTCATCAAAGCGTTCCTGACTAAAGTTTGGGTCGGCTGGAACATCTTCATCACTTACATCTTCATCTGATATACCGGCTAGAGCTCGCCGCATTTTTAAATATGCAGCTCGTTCTTCTGGTGTCGCTTTGAAGTGGCCTATTACAGACATTGATACAACATGATCATCGCCTGTAAGTTTAATACCACGGACTCCAGTTGAGGCACGCGAATTCATGACCCTAAGATCAGTAGACGAAAACCTAATGGCTCTTCCACTGTTTGTAACCAGCATGACGTCATCGTCTTCGCTGCAGATACGCGCGTTAACTAATTCGACACCTTCTGGAAGTTTCATGGCAATTTTACCGTTGGACCTAACGTTGGTGAAATCCGACAAACGATTTCGTCTCACATCCCCTTGCGTAGTTGCAAAGACTATTTGCAAATCACCCCAATCTGCTTCGTCACGATCAACNGGCATAATTGCGGCNACTGATGCCCCAGCNGGNATNGGCAGGATATTTATNATAGCCTTTCCTTTGGCNGTTCTTCCCCCTAANGGTAGGCGCCAAGTTTTCATTTTGTAAGCCATNCCATCGGTACTNAAAAATAAAAGCTGTGTATGGGTATTAGCTACGAACAAAGTCGTTACGACATCTTCATCCTTGGTTGACATCCCTTGTAAACCTTTTCCACCACGTTTTTGTGCTCGAAAATCAGTTAAGGCCGTCCTCTTTATGTATCCCCCCGCAGTAACTGTAACAACCATTTCTTCTTGTTCGATTAAATCTTCATCCATCATATCGCCGGACCATTCCACGATTTCTGTACGGCGAGGAACAGCAAAATCTGTTTTAACTTCGTAAAGCTCATTAGAAATGATAGCCATGATCCGTTCACGAGATGAGAGAATTTCTAGATATTCTTTGATTTTTGTTGCNAGAACTTCAAGTTCGTCCGTAACTTCNTTAACGCCAATTTGCGTTAAACGCTGCAATCTTAATTCAAGAATGGCTCTNGCTTGCACCTCGGAGAGNTTGTAAGTTCCATCNTCATTAACTGTGTGTGTTGGATCATCAATTAGTTTGATGTATTCGATTATTTGTAAGGCCGGCCAACGTCGATCCATCAATGCTTTGCGGGCCGCAGAGGCGTCTGCTGATTTACGTATGGTGCNAACAATCTCGTCTACATTAGAGACCGCTACNGCCAAGCCGCACAAGACATGGCTACGCTCACGNGCTTTNCTCAATTCAAATGCTGTTCTTCGTGCGACTACTTCTTCCCTGAAATCTATAAAACAAGTTAGAAAACGCCGTAAGGTTAACTGCTCTGGACGACCACCGTTTAGTGCNAACATATTACANCCAAATGAGGTCTGCATTGGCGTATAACGGAACAACTGGTTTAAAACGACCTCAGCGGTTGCATCACGTTTTAACTCGATGACTACACGAACGCCATTNCGGTCTGATTCATCTTGAACGTGTGCTACGCCTTCTACTCGTTTATCGCGCACTTCAGCAGCAATTTTTTCAATCATAGCAGCTTTGTTAACTTGGTATGGTATTTCTTCAATTATGATAGCCCAGCGGTCTTTTCTAAGCTCTTCAAACCGGGTTTTAGCTCTATTTATAACGCTTCCACGACCTTCTAAATAGGCTTTTCGTGCCCCAGATCTTCCCAACATCACACCGCCTGTTGGGAAATCTGGACCGGGAATGAATTCAATTAATTCCTCTGAGGTAAGATCAGGATTTTCAATTAAGGCCAGCGTGGCATCGATGACCTCACCAAGATTATGGGGTGGAATATTTGTTGCCATGCCAACTGCGATGCCGCCGGCCCCATTTACTAACATATTTGGATATCGAGCCGGTAGAACCGTNGGCTCGGTATCTTTTCCATCATAATTTAGCTGAAANTCTACNGTATCTTTATCTATATCTGCCAGTAATGCTTGCGCAGATTTTTCCATGCGTACTTCTGTATATCTGTAGGCAGCAGCTTTATCGCCGTCCATCGAACCAAAATTTCCTTGGCCATCAAGCAGCACTAATGACATTGAGAAGTCTTGAGCCATCCGCACTAATGCGTCGTATATAGCTCCATCTCCATGAGGATGGTATTTCCCCATGGCCTCNGCTACNGGACGCGATGATTTTCTNTAAGGCTTATCGTGTGTGTTATTGGTTTCATGCATTGCATATAAAATACGGCGGTGNACCGGTTTNAANCCATCTCGCAAATCGGGTATTGCACGGCTTACGATCACACTCATTGCGTAATCAAGATATGAAGTTTTCATTTCNTTCGTAATACTTATNGATGGCCCATCATAAATCGACACAACTGGCGTCTTTGTTTCTTCGTTTTCTGGAAATTTTGAATCATCGCTCATACTGGCCACCTGTCTGGGATCATCCCACATTTAGTTGTTGAGTAGCCTACTATTCAAACATATGGGATGCAATTGATTAGATACGGTTAAAGTTAAGACAAATGACTATAATGCATTTTTTCAAAGTTACTGGNAGATACATAAAAGGTCTACTAAGCCATTTGCATTTAAAATGATACCAAATCAACCGGGTGAGACATAATTTTTTTAATCCGTAACCTTTTAATTTGACCCTAAACGGACAAATGAAGTCACCCAAATCATGCCCAATAGTGCTGAGATTATTGCGTTCCAAGTTGGCATAGAGAGGCTCATGAATGCCCAGGAAATTTCGTCGCACATTACAATTTTATCAATTACATTTGTAGATAAAAGGTCTTCACCACTCACGCCACTCAAGCTATTAGTTTTATTTGAACAGGATGTTGGTCCATCCCACCATTTTTGTTCAACGCCAGAATGAAATACTCCAATTCCTGCTGTGGTAAAGGAGGCAAAAGCGCCGAGTCCGATTAATCCTCGTTTGGGCGTAATTAAAATAGCAATACCAATCAAAACAGCAAATCCATGCGGATATCTTTGCCATAAACACATTTGACAAGGCGCATAGCCCAAAGCTTCAAATACATAGGCAATTGCAAGTAATAATGCTGACCCAAATGCAGCTGTTTGCGCTAGTCGTATGGGATTGGAAAAAAATTGTTTTATAGTTACTGCCTCACATGAACCTTATAATAAAAAAACCTGCACCTAAAATTATTACAAATAAAGTAAACACTAAGCTTAATCGTGTCTCAATGAAACCGCGTATGGATGCTCCATAATAATAAAGAAGTGTAGCGACCATAAAAAATCTTAACGAGCGGGCCACAAAAGAACTTATTACAAATACGCCAAATGGCATGGCAGTCCAGCCAGACATTATGGTGATCACTTTAAACGGGAAAGGTGTAATTCCGGCTATCAGAACGGCCCAGAGCCCATACGCATTAAATCTTTGATTGAATTCACTAATTTTATCTAACTTGCCAAGGCTGCTTAGTATTGGTTGTCCAATAGAGTCAAACGCAAAGGCACCAATTAAGTAGCCAAAAACACCACCGGCTACAGAGGCCAATACTGCAACAAGGGCTATTCCAAAAGCTCGACTAGGCGCCGCTAAGATAAGTGGAATTAAAAGTAAGTCAGGAGGGATAGGAAAAAAAGAACTTTCAATAAAAGCAATAAAGGCTAATACCCATATGGCGTGAGGATGTTGAGATTTTGATAGTGTCCATTCATACAACCTCTTAATCATTTTGTTTCTCGTGATTATTTTTGCCGCTCAATGTCATAAATTATTACTAAAAGACAGCACTAAAGACTTCATTTTAAATATCCTTCAATCTAGTAGCAAAAAAATCAATGTTTGCGTTATTTACATTGACAGTTGAACGCGTCTATCGCACTTACGCGATTGTGCCCATGTGGCGGAATGGTAGACGCAGGGGATTCAAAATCCCCCGTCCTCGCGGACGTGCCGGTTCGAGTCCGGCCATGGGTACCAACATTCTCCGCGTTTTTTTGTNCNGTTAACTTCGTTCTTGANTTNAAANGTGCTGTTTTATTTCTAATAAAATATAAAACTCATTATAGANACATCTGCCGTGTGGTCCTTNCCGTATGCNACTATGCCAATNGTTTTTATCGTACTCTGCTTCATCTTGCTCCACATNAGAGATGAAGATTTTTCAAAATTTTCAAAAGGCAATTGTACTTCTTTCCAAGTATCGTCAGTTGAAAAGGCTTGTTGGTAGTAATGCCATGGAAGCTTTGTACTAGAGTTTCTAATATGCAGGTAGTAGTTTTCACCATTTCCCTTAATTTTGAGTCTTATTCCTTTTTTATTTGCGGTGATGCCTTCAGGGACTGCCAGCCTTACTTGCACAAAACCTCCATTATTTTCAGTAGAGACTTCACCCGTGAGCCGCAATATTTTATCTGTTCCGTCATTTTCAAAACGAGCGTTGCCTTCAGAAACACCACCCATCACCGTATCAGAAAAATATGACCATTGGCCAGTTTTAACGTAATTATCAGCCATTGCTATCCCGCAGTTAACATACAAAAACGCGATTATGCTTAAAAGAATTGTTGTATGTTTTTTCATCACCAGATTTCCACCATCACGATTGNTCATTAGTTAGAAATAGCCTTTATTTTAAACTTTTCAATTGAGAATAAATCNACAGAACAAGATCATACAAATTTTAAATAATAAGTAATCAACAACTTTTAATAAAAAAAATGCAATTTTGTTGAACTGGACAAAACAAGATGCATGTATTAAGCGAGTGGTTCCTGTAAATATTAAATCAATCTAGAAAGGTGGTGAAAACCACATGCAGGTTAGTGTTCGTGACAACAATGTCGATCAGGCTTTGAGGGCTCTGAAAAAAAAGCTACAACGTGAAGGGGTCTTTCGCGAGATGAAGCTTAAGCAGCATTTCGAAAAACCGTCTGAAAAAAAGGCGCGNCAAAAGGCNGAAGCCATTCGGCGNGCTCGAAAGCTGGCAAGAAAAAAACTCGAACGGGAAGTGTAATNTAACNTNTTGCACNAATGAACGAGNACGAATGCTTNTTNTAAGACCCCCAGTNATTGTTGGGGGTCTTTTAAATTTATTNAGTATTTTTATTTTTTTAANACATCCAATTGTTCAATAANGTGATGGTATTCNTTGATACTGTCGATATCTTTTGAACCCGCATCAGTAAGATTTTTAAAATAATGAACCTGTGATCTAAACTTTTTCATGACGTCTTTTGCGCCTGCATCACCTGAGATTTTTGCGAAGGCCTTGAAAGTACTGTAATGGAAAACAATGGGATGAGCCGGCTGTCCTTTTGGTCCTAAAGGACGCCATATTACTGCATCAGGGTGAGCTTTTACTTGGTCAAAAATATTGTTGAAGTCCTTTGGTTGTATTTCAGGTAGATCAGCTAAAACTACACACAGATGAGTGACATTTTTTGGCAAGTTTGCAACGGCGGCTCTAAGCGTCCCTGATAACCCTTCACAGCTGTCAATGTATGAAACTTTTGAAAGCTGCGCGCCCTGTAAAGCGGTCCATCTTGGATGGGGTGATTTGGGTAAAACTACTACAGTCTGTATTTCTAATTTTAAAATATTATCGGCTACATATCGAATTAACGGTTTTCCATTTATTGGTAATAACAACTTATCAATCGGTGCTGTCCGTTTTGAGGCTCCAGCACCACATATAAGTATCAATGGAGAAATTATATCGGAGATCAGATGCCCTCTAAGTTACTTCTATAAAAGTGGTTTAATTAAACGCCTTGCTTCACGTTGTTTTCCCAATATCTCAATTTTTACCTCAAGGTCATTCGTTACGCATTTACGCGGCACTAAGGCGAACGCAACTGATTTTCTAGAATGGTGAGAAAACCCACCAGAAGTACAATAGCCCTGAACCTCATCATTGATGAAGACCGGCTCGTATGCCACTACATCTGCGTCTATTGCGTCAACTTCAAAAACTACAAGTTGTCTTTTTGGAGGTGTGATACGTTCGGCCTCGGCGACTGAGCGTCCAATGAAATTGGAGCTTTTCTTGAAGTCAATAAATCGATCGAGTCCAGTCTCAGCTGCAGTATAATCTGGTGAATATTCTGACATCCACGAACCAAAAAACCGATCCAGCCTCAAAGACATCATTGCCCGCATGCCAAAGGGTGTTATTCTGTGAGGCTTTCCGGCCGCCCAAAGCGTATTCCACAGAGATTGTTGCGACAGCGGATCACAATAGAGCTCAAATCCGTCATCGCCTGTATAACTAACCTTTTGAAGAAGGCATTTTGTGCTACCTACCACGACTTCTAAAACGTCAAGGAATTTTATATTATCAACCTTAACATTAGAGCAATTTCTCAGCACCTCAGTCGCTTTTGGTCCTGCTATTTGAAATCCATTGAGGTGATCAGAAATGTTTTCAATATGGACCCCATCTTCTTTGTTCTGCATGAACCATCTATTGTGAAAGTCTTGGCTCGAATAGCTTGCAATAAGTTGAAACTTCTCATCGGTAATGCAAGAAACTGTAAAATCACCAATAAGTTTACCTTTTTTAGATAGCATAGGGTTTAATGCTAAACGGCCAGGGGATGGGATCTTACCAGCCATTATTCGATCAAGCCAACTTTTTGCATTGGAACCAGTAACTAAAAACTTAGAAAAGTTATGGACCTCGTTAATTCCAACACTGCTGCGTACAGCTTTTACTTCTCGAGCAATAGCATTCCATGCATTAGAGCGTCTAAAAGACGGTGTTTCAAAATCTGGCTCATCTTTTATAGCAAAGTAATTTGGAACTTCTAATCCAAAGTCTGCTCCCCACACAGCCCCCATATTGCTAAAAGTTTCATACATGGGGGTTCTTTTGATACCTCGGGCGGCGGGCAACTCTTCATTTGGAAATGTGATTGAAAAGCGACGTTGATAGTTTTCAATAACTTTTGGAATAGTGTAGCCAGGTGTAATCCATTTTCCAAAACGCGAACAATCCATTGCAAATACATCGCGCTCTGGCTCGCCTTCTACCATCCACTGTGCAAGCGATAGTCCAACGCCTCCGCCTTGACTGAACCCAGCCATTACAGCACATGCCGCCCAGTAATTACGCATCCCTGGAACAGGGCCGACTAATGGGTTTCCATCTGGGGCAAAAGTAAATGGTCCGTGTATAACGGATTTAATACCAGCGCGCTCCAATGCTGGAAACCGTTTGTAGGCGAAAGCTATGCTGTCTTCTATTTTTTCAAAATCGTCTGGTAGAAGTTCTTGCCCAAAATCCCATGGGGTGCCATTTGTTGACCATGGGCGACATTTTTGTTCATAAAAACCGATGCAAAGTCCACGCCCTTCTTGGCGTAGGTAGCTTTCGCCAGCAAGGTCAGTCACACCGGGATGCTCTTTGCCCTCATCAATAAATTTTTTAATTTCTGGAACCTCGTCTGTGATAAGATATTGATGCTCCATTGGAAGCAGAGGGAAATAAATACCAGCCATTTCTCCAACT
Organism: Planktomarina sp.; assembly: GCA_002698165.1. Taxonomy (GTDB): domain Bacteria; phylum Pseudomonadota; class Alphaproteobacteria; order Rhodobacterales; family Rhodobacteraceae; genus Planktomarina. Next base: position 39,026 of record NZVF01000015.1, read on the forward strand.
TCACGAGCCCACAGGCCTGCGGCATTCACCACATGTTCAGCGTGAATAGTACCTATCTCGGTAACTACATTCCAGGTTCCATCGGTACGTTGGTTTGTTTCCAAAACTTTACACTTAGTCTTTATTTTTGCGCCACCCATCCGCGCCGCTTTTGCATAGGCTAAAGTAGTTCCCGATGGATCTAGGTGGCCATCTAATGGATCATAAAGGCCTCCTATAACACCCTTAGTATTTGTTATTGGTGCAATTTTAGCTATTTCATCAGGTCCTAGCATGGTTGTTTCAAGGCCCATGTAGCGATGTTTTGCCCTTTCTGCTGCTAACATATCAAAACGATCCTGATTGTCCGCCAATGTAATCGCCCCCACGTGATGGAGACCGCACGACAATCCTGTTAATTTTTCTAATTCGCGATATAGTTTAATTGTATAGCCTTGCAGAGCGGCCATATTAGTATCACCATTTAGTGTGTGAAAGCCTCCAGCGGCATGCCACGTTGAGCCAGATGTGAGCTCAGAGCGTTCGAGCAATATGACGTCCGACCACCCTAGCTTCGTAAGATGATATAAAATTGAACATCCGACAACACCGCCACCAATTACAGCAACCCGAGTGGTGACTTGCATAGAACTTACCTTTCTAATTTTGGTATCTTTTACTACTCTATTTTTTTTGTTGAAGTCTAATCACGACATCTACTGTCCAAAGCAGATATTTTAATGTCAAATTTATTGAATTTAATGCTGAAAGGTTGCTAGATTTTAGCTGTGGAATACACCTAATNCTCTTGGCCATTTTGTTCTAATGGCACTGTACAAACTTTGTTCTATTTTCAAATTACGTGAACAATCGTTGACTAAAAAGTATGCGCCTAATCTATTGATATTTTTTAATAAGTTGAGGTTTTTTATTAACATTACTTTAAGCTAGCCTCATAAAGCTATTTTTTTNTCATTTTAAATTATGCAGAAATTAAACGTTTAATCTTTTTTTGTTTTTTGATTTTTCATTGTTAGTAGGGTATCGCGAATTAGCTTGAGTATTAGAATNANAAGAGCGATGGCGATGACTGACATTAATATGCCTACTGCTATTTGAGCTAACGTCATTTTATAAGTGTCCTTTCTAAGTTTAATCTAAGTATTATTGTTTTAAAATTAGCTTAAAATAAATCCTATAATTTAAAATTTATNAAATTTGAAAATACATGCTAAAAGCGCTATCGATAACCTGGGCTAAACTTTTTGAAGTTGTAAAATACNGGTTTAATTTAAAAATATAGTTTCATTTTTTTTCCAAANAAATAAAATAAAAGTGCAAACAGGAGCCAGAGACCATTCTCAAAATAGGATGCATTAGTGAAAGCCTTATGGTTTGATGCAACATGGTAAATATTCAATAAAACTGGAAGTAAACTTATCCANACATAGGTGCTGGCAGCTTTCCAAAGGTTATGACCTAACCAGCTTGGTAGAGCAAAAGTTACGATAGCGAACATTATTTGGCAAAGGGCNGAAAGTTGTATGACTAATAAAATATCCGCGCTGTAGGTCAGCTCAAAGCTCTCCATAACTAATTCTGGTGCGGCTAAAGTAGCAACGACAACAAAAAATTGTGTGACTGCAAAAGCTCTAAAAACAATGACTAATCTCATTAGGGCTTCCCAAAACATGAAATACGGCGGAACTAGATAAATTNTTTATAATAAAAAATTGGTTAACTCAATAAGTTCACTGAGTATTTTTATACTTTTATTTGTTTATAAAAACGTTATACTAGGTTGGAGGTCGGCCACAGCCCTCAATAAAAAAAGGCCTTTTGTTAAAGGGGGTCTTTTTGGTTAATTTAATTAAAAAAATGTTTAGTAAGCCTAGTTCAAGTTTTTTGGTGGGTGATAGAGTTTATAGTAGAACAACAAACAAAGTTCTTCACCTAAAAAAAGAGGTTAATATAAACCACATTAAGCATTTTCGAGCATTAATTGAGGGTCCCAACGAACACTCACCTATTCTATTAAGTGAAGAAGCATTACGTAATGCTGGGTATCAAACCAGTAGTATTGAAACAAAAAGTTATGGTAAAAATGCTAAAGGCTTAAAAGAATGGGGTAGGTTGATATGAATGAATTTCATCTTATGGCGTTAAATATTTTTATTTCAAATCGCTGAAACATCTAAAAATAGCAAATTGGAGGCCAATTTTTTTAGCCATTAAGCTGCTTTATTGCTCTGTACAATTTTATAACGAGTGCCTGGTTGTACCTGCATTGAAAATAAAGCTGGAAGTAAGTCACACAGAGTGTGCTAGCTTNTATGGTGATANNTAATGTTTGTCGTTAATTAACATTTTATATTTTGTAAGACATTAGCATTTACAGGGACATGTTATGATACCATGCCAACGAAGTTTATTTTCTATTCCTAATGAGGTCGTCTACTTAAATACCGCTTATATGTCGCCACTGATGAACTCTGTTGTTGACGCTATAAGTTATGGCGCAAAGCTTAAGGCTTCTCCCTGGGATTTGACAATTAATGATTTTTTTGAAGATTCTGAATTGGTGCGTGAGTTATTTGCCAATTTAGTGAATGTTAGCAAAAGAAATATAGCTCTAGTACCATCTGCCTCATACGGATTAGAAACCGCAGCTAAGAATCTAAAGGTTGGCTGCGGTAGGTCCGTAGTTATGTTGGAAAATCAATTTCCCTCGCATGTTTATCCCTGGCAGCGGTTAGTCAAAGAGAAAGGTGGAAAACTTATCAAGGTTAAAGAAAAGCAAGACAGAAATTTAACAGAATTAGTTCTAGAACTTATTAATGAACAATGCGCTATCGTTGCAGTGCCAAATGTTTTGTGGACCAATGGGCTTATGCTTGATCTTATCTCAATCAGCCAGCGCTGCAAAGAAGTAGGAGCCGCTTTAGTTTTAGATTTAACGCAGTCTGTGGGCGCGGTGAATACAGATTTAGGACAAATTGATCCAGATTTTGCAGTTGTTGCAGCATATAAATGGATGATGTCACCTTATTCCACAGGCTATCTATATGTTAGTGAAAAGCACTGGGATGGAGAGCCGTTAGAGGGAAATTGGATTTCTAGACGTGATGGTAAAAATTTTTCTAACTTAGTTAATTATACTGATCATTATGAAGATGGAGCTGTTAGGTTTGATATAGGAGAGCGAGCAAATTTTGCCCTTCTGCCTGGCTCTATTGAAGCCTTAAGGCAACTTCACAAGTGGGATGTTAAAAAGATTGAGAAAACCTTACGGCAAAATAATTCAATACTTTCTGATCAACTTCGAAGTTTGGGCTTTATAATTCCATCAGACGCTGAAAGAGGACCTCATTTTATTGGTGCGAAACTACCAGAAAATTCACCAAAGGATCTATTGAAAATACTGGCTTCGAATAAAATTTATGTATCAGAGCGTGGGGGAGTTTTAAGGATTACGCCAAATGTGTGGAATAATCCGGAAGACTATCAAAAATTCTTAACAACAGTAGCAGCTGTTCTTTAGGTTTATTTATATCAAAAATAAAAATATAAACAAAAATTTATTTTAAAATCTGGCAGATTTGTTAGATTTGGTAGATTGACGCAAAGCAATCTGTCATATCATTTACATGCAGAAGGAACAGTCAGTTATTAAATTTATTGAAATGGCTCCGGCGGTAGGGATCGAACCTACGACCAATTGATTAACAGTCAACTGCTCTACCGCTGAGCTACGCCGGACCACTAGAAGCGGCTATAGCTGGGAGATTTTAAGAGGTCCAGTGAAAAAGTTCAAAAATAATTAAGATAAAGCAAATTTTGTTTCAAGTTGGATTAGACCGGGTGCTGTTACGATTTTCCGATCTTTTAGATCAAGCATGTGGGCTAATACATTCCGAGTAGCAGCTGGAATAAGCTGCGGGTCAACATCGATGTAAACGCGTTTTGCCACGCCTTCGGCGGAGTCCGGTTGCTCTTTAAGGGCAGCCAAAATTTGTTTTTCGCGCTTGTCACGATGAGATAATAGCCATCGAATACGTGATGGCCCGTCATTAATCTTCTTCCCATGACCTGGTAAATATATTTTTTCTGGCCGTTTCAGAAGTTTTAAACAACTTTGTTTAAATGCGGCCAAGTCTCCATCTGGAGGCGAAACCATTGAGCTAGCCCATCCCATTACATGATCACCACAAAAAAGATAGTTTTTGTAAGAGAAAGCCATATGATTTCCAAAATGTCCTGGTGTCCAAACGGCTTTTATTTTTTCATTACCATGGTCTAATTCATAACCATCTTTCATAAATACATTGGGTTTAAAGTTTGTGTCCACGCCTTCACCACCGCCAATTGTACTTTTTTGGGCTAGTTTAACCATTTGGGGGCTTCGCCCGGACAGACTATCACCAAAACCATAAATTTTTGCTCCGGTTTTCTTGGATAACTCGGTTGCCAATGGTGAGTGGTCGCTGTGCGAGTGTGTTACCAAGATCATGGTAATTTTATCTTGTGGTTTTAGAGATTTAAGAATTGTATTTAAATGTGACGAACTAACAGGCCCTGGATCAATTACAGCAACTTCTTTTTTACCTAAAAGGTAGGTATTGGTACCTAAAAAAGTCATAGGGGAGGGATTTGGTGCCAAAATACGCCGTATAAATGGATTTAAAGTTTCTTCCATTCCTTTGCCGTCTCCAAGTTGATAAGATATGCCAATGATAGATATCTATTTAAAAAAAATGCTGCCTCGTACACTTTCTGGACGTGCAGCTGCAATTTTGCTTCTGCCAATGTTGACTCTGCAATTAACGGTTGCTGTCGTCTTTGTGCAACGTCATTTCCAAGATGTCACTGTACAAATGACTACAAATCTTCTTTTAGAGATCAGCATGGTACTTGATGAATTAGACGATAGCCCTATCGAAACCGTAGCTACAACAACAGCTGCGTCTCTTAATATTGATCTTCAGACATGGAACGGTTCAGAAAGTGCTGGTGATCTGGTCTTCTATGACATTTCAGGACGAACAATAATTCCATTACTTTATAGAAATTTACCAGGTGTTATAGACGTGGATTTATCGAATTTAAGTACAGTAATTGTAATTTTAAAAAGTGCTGTTGGACCAGTAAAGATTGAATTTCCAAGAAACCGAGTATCTGCATCAAACCCCCATCAGTTATTGGTTCTTATGGTTTTCACTGGCATTTTTATGACGTTAATTGCGTTTTTTTTCTTAAGAAACCAATTGCGTCCAATAAAACGTTTGTCCGCAGCTTCAGCAGCTTTTGGCAAAGGCATCAGTCTACCATTTCATCCCAGCGGAGCAATTGAAGTTCGTGCCGCTGGGCAAGCTTTTTTAGACATGAGACAGCGTATTGAGTCACAAATTGAACAACGAACAGTAATGTTGAGTGGCATTAGTCATGATCTAAGAACTCCAATCACTCGGCTTCAATTGGGACTTGAGCTCTTAGATACGCCTGATGCTGACGATTTAAAGGCAGATTTAGATACGATGCGATTGATGGTTGACTCATTTTTAACCTATGCGCGTGACACTACTGGTGAACCAATAACCGATGTAGATCTGGTAAATTTATTAGCAAAACTTTTGACAAGGTTTGAACCAACCATAAAACTAATAATATTAGGTAC
>NZVF01000016.1 GCA_002698165.1 Planktomarina sp.
AATATAGGCAAAAATTTTGCTGAGTTTGCATAGTACTTTTCTCATTTTAAACAAAAGTTTCCGATCGGGTAAAAATTGCCTCCGGGTGTTTCATTTTCCTGAAAATAAACTTTAATCTTATATTGCTGGCAGTGTTGCTAAAAGATATCAACGATAGTGGGACACCCTTCCCCAACGAAGGGCGCATATCTGAGAGGGTAGCAAAAATGGCTATTTTGAAACCGGTAACGCGGCCGGATAATCCGCGTTTTTCTTCTGGCCCATGTGCCAAACCCCCTACATGGAATCACAGATCACTGGCTGGCGCTTGGCTCGGTCGATCCCATCGTGCTTCTGGTGGAAAATGGAAATTAATGGACGCAATAAACAAAACGCGTCAGATTCTTGAAATCCCAACAGATTATAAGATTGGTATTGTTCCAGCTTCGGATACAGGCGCTTATGAAATGGCCATGTGGTCTATGCTTGGAAAGCGTCCAGTTGAAATGGTGGCTTGGGAAAGTTTTGGTGCTGGTTGGGTCACAGATGTTTTAAAACAACTTAAAATCGACGCTCGTGAACATGTAGCAGCTTACGGCAAAATTATTGATATGAGCCAACTTAACTTTGATCATGACGTCTGCTTTACTTGGAATGGCACTACTTCTGGAGTTTGTCTGCCGTCAGGTGACAGTATACCACAAAACCGTTCAGGCTTAACGCTTTGCGATGCGACATCTGCAGCATTTGCGATGCATCTGCCATGGAAAAAATTGGATGTAACCACTTTCAGTTGGCAAAAAGTGCTTGGTGGTGAAGCCGCACACGGAGTAATAGTACTATCTCCACGTGCAGTTGAACGACTTGAGAATTACACACCAAGCTGGCCTCTGCCAAAAATTTTTAGACTAACTAAAGACGGCAAGCTCATTGATGGAATTTTTAAAGGTGCTACCATCAACACCCCGTCGATGCTTTGTGTCGAAGATTATATTTTTGCTCTTGATTGGGCTAAGTCGATTGGTGGCCTTGACGTGCTAATCAATCGAGCTCGTAGCAATGCAAAAATAATTTGGGATTTTTGTGACTCTCGAGAGTGGATTGATAATTTGGCAACAGACCCTGAAACGCGCTCGACAACATCAGTTTGCGTAAGGTTTTCTAATCCAGGAATTAAAGATCCACCTAAATTCGCTAAATTAGTGGCGCGAAAGTTAGAAGAAGAGGGCGTGGCTTTTGATGTTAACTCCTATCGAGATGCACCACCTGGACTACGGTTTTGGTGTGGCGCGACGATTGAAGAGAAGAATCTCAAAAATATGTTGCCTTGGCTTGAGTGGGCTTACCAAACAGAGCTTCTCGCGCAGTAATTCCGTTCTGGATGGGATCTTAATCTTAAATAACTGTAAATAAGGAATGTGAATATGGCTCCTAAAGTATTAGTGTCCGACAAGCTCTCGGAGACAGCAGTTCAAATTTTTCGTGATCGTGGTATTGACGTAGATTTTGAACCTAATTTGGGCAAAGATAAAAATAAGCTTTTATCTGTAATTGGGCAATATGATGGCTTGGCTATTAGGTCTGCGACAAAAGCCACAGAGAAAATTATAAACGCTGCCACTAACCTCAAGGTCATCGGGAGAGCAGGGATAGGCGTAGACAATATTGATCGGGTAGCGGCATCTAAAAAAGGCGTGATCGTTATGAATACGCCGTTTGGTAATATGGTTACAACAGCAGAGCACACTATTGCCATGATGTTTGCTGTAGCTCGGCAAATCCCAGCAGCAAGTATGTCGACGCATGCAGGAAAATGGGAAAAGTCAAAGTTCATGGGTGTGGAACTCACAAACAAAACTTTAGGAGTAATTGGGGCAGGGAATATAGGTGGAATAGTGTGCACCCGCGCTGTTGGATTGAAAATGAAAGTGATAGCATACGATCCTTTCTTGTCCGAAGAACGGGCTGAAAAGCTTGGAGTTCAAAAAGTTGAGCTTGAGTCTCTTTTTCAACTTTCAGATTTTATTTCTTTGCACGTTCCAAAAACAGAGCAAACCACTAGTATAATAGATGGGAAAGCAATTGCACAAATGAAGACTGGGGTGCGAATTATTAACTGTGCTCGGGGTGGATTAGTCGATGAAAATGCTTTGGCATTAGCTATAACATCTGGTCATGTGGCCGGTGCGGCATTAGATGTATTTTCAGTGGAACCTGCTACTGAAAGTCCCCTGTTTAATTTACCAAATGTCGTATGTACGCCACATTTAGGTGCAGCAACTACGGAAGCACAAGAAAATGTNGCCATTCAGGTCGCAGAGCAAATGTCTGATTATTTACTTACAGGGGCTGTATCGAATGCTTTGAATATGCCTTCTGTNACTGCTGAAGAATCTAAAGTAATGGGACCCTGGCTCAAACTTGCTGGTCATTTAGGCGCATTTATTGGCCAAATGACAGANGAACCAATNAAAGCCATAAATATTTTATATGACGGNACGGTAGCNGATATGAATCTTGAGGCCTTAAATTGTGGNGTAGTTGCAGGAATTATGAAAACTGGAAACCCAGATGTTAATATGGTGAGTGCACCAGTGATAGCAATGGAGCGAGGAATTCAAATTAGTACGACTAATCAGGGTAAATCGGGTATATTTGAAGCCTACATAAAGGTTACTGTTGTAACTGGTAAGCGTGAACGTTCAGTAGCTGGAACTGTATTTAGTGATGGAAAACCGCGCTTTATTCAAATTAAAGGTATTAATGTCGATGCAGAAATTGGAAGTCATATGTTGTACACTACTAATAACGATGTACCGGGCATAATTGGTTTGTTGGGTTCAATTTTGGGGCAGAACGGAGTAAATATTGCTAACTTTACNTTAGGTCGTGCTGATGNGGGTGGTGAGGCTATAGCCTTATTATACNTAGATGAAGTTGTTGAAGATCGTGTGATTTCTGACTTGGTCTCTGCCGGTAAATTCAGCCAAGTAAGCCGCTTGGAGTTTGATGTCTAATGAGTTCTATTTATGCGATTGGTGATATNCATGGAGAACTGGGCATGCTCGAGCAAGCTTTGNGGTGGATTGAAAAAGATGGTGGCTTNGACGCCCGTATAGTTTTTCTTGGAGATTACGTGGATCGTGGTCCAGATAGTCAGAAAGTNTTAGATTTACTTATTCAGGGTCAAAAGCTNGGNCGTAATTGGNTTTTTCTTAAAGGTAATCATGACCGGATGTTTGATTGGTTTNTACAAACACCCTCGCGAAGTGATCCACACCTTTTTATCGANTTAAGTTGGTTGCATGAAANGCTAGGTGGACAAAATACGTTAAAGTCTTATGGGCTTCACTTTAAAAACCGATATCGCTTGAATGAATTGCATTTGGCTGCATTGGAAGTGGTTCCTGACAACCACCATAAATTTTTAACTAATTGTCAATTAAGTTATGAGAACAAAGACCTTTATTTCTGTCATGCGGGTATCAAACCCGGAGTAGCCTTGCAAAACCAGAGAGAAGAAGATCTGCTTTGGATAAGAGATGAATTTCACNACTTTCGAGGGCAACACGATAAAATAATTGTTCATGGTCATACGCCTTTGGACGCGGCTACCCATTATAATAACCGTATAAACTTAGATAGTGGATCAGGATATGGACAGTCTCTTACTGCAGCAGTTTTTGAAGGTACTGACTGTTACATTTTGAGTGNCAAGGGCAGAGTTCAACTATTTCCTAAAAATTGAGATGTTTTGTAATTGAAGCCCAGAGCTCGCACTATTCAATAAANCTTTGAAATTCGTCCAAAACGCGAACGTANACATCTCGNTTAAACGAAACAATTGTCTGTGGCAATTCCTCAGGAGCAATCCATTTCCAAGAGGAAAACTCAGGGTGTTGTGTCTCGATGTCAATATCTGCATCATCACCCAGGAACTTCATTAAAAACCATTTTTGTTTCTGCCCACGATATTTTCCATTCCAAAGCTGAGGAATTAAATTGGTTGGTAAATCGTATGTGATCCACTCTTCAATCTCAGCAACCAGATCAACTTTATTATCTGAAATCCCAGTTTCTTCATGNAATTCCCTTAACGCAGCAGTCTGCAGATCTTCGTCTGGCTCAATGCCACCTTGTGGCATCTGCCAGGCGTCAGAGTAATGATCTATTCGTTTNGCCACAAAAATGTGACCGTCTTTATTAACCACCATAATGCCCACGTTGGGTCGATATGGTAGTTTATCTATATTAATTTTCTGCATAATTTATTGAGACGAATTGATCGCTGAAAGGCCTTTGAGAAGATCGATTGCATATGCAAGTTGAAAATCTTCTTTTCGCAAATTTGCAGCTTCTTGCGCCTTAGCTCGCTCCTCTTCAATCTGTGCCCTTTCATTTTCGGACAGGCTATCGTTGTTGAGTGANCCTCTTAAATCGGCCTCACTTCGTAACTCCCTTTCGTCAGCCTCATTTTCTTGGCGCTCGACTCTAGGTTGCGCAACTACAATGTCTGGGGATACACCAAGCGATTGGATAGAACGGCCNGAAGGAGTGTAATAGCGTGCGGTGGTCAGTCGCATTGCTCCGTCACCTGGTAGCGGCATCAACGTTTGTACTGATCCTTTACCNAAGCTTTTTGTGCCAACAACGATGGCACGGCTATGGTCTTGNAGCGCTCCAGCTACAATTTCGGACGCCGATGCTGATCCGCCATTAATTAAAACAACAATTGGTTTACCCTGAGCTAAATCTCCAGCACGTGCATTCCAACGATCACCTTGNGCGGGGTCACGGCCCCTAGTTGATACTATTTCCCCTTTTTCNAGGAATGCATCNGACACTTTAATTGCTTGATTTAGCAATCCTCCGGGATTGTTACGTAAATCTATTACAAATCCATTTATATTATTTATCCCACCTGCTTCATTAATTTGCTTTGCTATACCATCTTTTAAATTAGGATAGGTTTGGTCATTAAATGTGCTCACGCGCATTATAATAGTTTGACCGATTGATTTGTTACGTACGGCTGTAAGTTTGATTGTGTCACGAATTATGGTCACATCAAAAGGTTCTGGTTCACCTTCGCGCACAACCGTAATGATAATTTCGGATCCTACCGGACCGCGCATCAGCTGGACCGCCTCGTCGAGTGTAAGTCCCAACAGACCTTCGCCATCAACATGTGTGATAAAGTCACCAGGTTGCATGCCAGCTTGAGCCGCTGGTGTGTCATCAATTGGAGTGATAACTTTTACAAATCCTTCTTCCTGTGTCACCTCTATACCAAGCCCGCCAAACGCTCCCCGTGTTTGAACACGCATATCGGCTGCGTCTTTTGGGGAAAGGTAGCTTGAGTGTGGATCTAGCGAGGTCAACATTCCATCGATTGCTGCTTCGATNAGTTTTTCGTCATCGACTTCTTCTACGTATTCTGCGCGAATTCGGTCAAAAAGATTACCGAACAGTTCAAGTTGTTGGTAGGTTTTTGCTTGTTCTGTATTCTGGGCTAAGAGAGGTCCAGCGAGGTAGGGAGTAGCAATTGCACCAAGGAATATTCCGGTCAAACTTGCAATTAAAAACGTTCTCATTCTTTTATCCTTAATTTCTTCTGGAATCTTAGTCTAACATCTATTTTTTCAATGCCGAGTATTTCTGAGATTATATAATTTGACTTGAGGTTACTACGTAGTTCGCCGAGTATGACATACAAGTTATAATATGGGTAGCAACTTCAAAACATTTACTAAGACAGCTTTTAAAAATAATCACTTCCAATAAGATTTTCGGTATTGCTTACCGCTGTAATAATGATTTGCCAGTCATTTCAGGTGGCGATGGTAGTTTCATAAGGTCGAGTATTGTCGGAGCAAGATCTGCCAAACGTCCATTTAAAAGTGTGGTGTTTGCACCGACTCCTACTGCAACTATTGGCACAAGATTGGTAGTGTGTGAAGTATGGGGCCCTCCTGTTTTGGGATCTATCATCATTTCGCAATTACCGTGATCTGCTGTAACTATCATTGCGCCATTAGCATTTTTCAAAGCTTTAACCACACGGCTTAAGCCTTTGTCTACGGCTTCACAGGCTGCGATTGCTGCTGATAAATCTCCTGTATGACCGACCATATCAGGATTGGCATAATTAGTGATTATTAAGTCATACCCTATTTTGATGGCCTCTACTAATTTATCCGTAACAGCTGTTTCTGACATTTCAGGTTTTAGATTATAGGTTGCAACTTTTGGTGAAGGTGGCATAAAGCGATCTTCTCCATTCTCTGGTTTTTCAAAACCACCATTCATAAAGAACGTCACATGAGGATATTTTTCAGTCTCGGCGAGACGTAGTTGGAGCTTATCATGTTTTGCGATCCAGGCGCCTAAAGTATTTTGAAGTTTACGTTTTGGAAAAGCCGACATTAGATACTGATCATGAGATTCTGAATAACTCACCATGCCTAATTTTGCTGTCAGTTCTGGACGATAACCTATTTCGAACTTATTAAAATTCGGTTGGCAAATTGCAGCCAATATTTCGCGAGAGCGGTCCGCCCTGAAGTTTAAACAAAATAAGCCATCCTCTGGTAGAATACCTTTATAATCTCCAATTACGCTTGCTGGAATAAATTCATCTGTCTGTCCTTTGGCGTAAGCATTTTTTATTACTTCTTGAGCATTTTTAGCCTTTGGTCCCAAAGCATTTGTAATGGCCGCAAAAGCGGTGGCAATTCGGTCCCATCGATTGTCACGGTCTAACGCAAAATAACGGCCAGTAATTGTTCCAACAGATGCAGTTTTTGGTAAATTTTTTTCAAGTATTTGAAAAAAAGTTTTTGCTGAGGTTGGGTCTACATCTCTGCCATCAGTGAAGGCATGTATAACAATGGGTATGTTTAGGTTGGCTAGCATTTTAGCAGCAGCGAGCATATGGTTGAGGTGCCCATGAACACCACCATCAGAGATTAATCCCAATAAATGAGCAGTTCCACCAGAATTTTTTAAAGCTTTAGCAAAATTTAAGATATTTTTATTTTTAAAAAAACTTTTATCTTCGATTGATAAATCTATTGCCCCTAAATCCATAGCTACAACGCGTCCAGCACCAATATTGGTATGACCTACTTCAGAATTTCCCATTTGTCCTTTGGGCAACCCTACGTCTGGTCCGTGGGTTACCAGGGTAGCATTTGGATAATTAGCCATTAAATTATCAAAGGTAGGAGTATGTGCAAGTTCAGGGGCGTTACCTGTTACTATTTTGCTTATTCCCCATCCGTCTAAAATACATAGAACAACAGGTTTTGCCATGGTAAACTCCTTATGGTCTGCTTTCTATTTACCTGAACTGGTTGTGTGTTCCACTGCTTTTAATTTAAAGGTCTCGACTTTATAACCTTAAATTCTATAAAAGAACATAACAAGAACAAAGTTGATGTTGTAGATGGCCCATCGTCGAATTTTATCTTTATGGTTTCCTCGAATAGGGGCAGAGCGGTTATTACGACAAACGCGGATGATTGAAGACCTTCCGTTCGCTGTGGTGCAAGAAGTTGGGCACATGAAGTTAATAAGCTCGCTTTCAATCACTGCTGAAGCTAGAGGTCTAAGCTGTGGTCAATCTTTGCGTGATGCAATGGCAATATGTCCAGATCTGATAACTCAATTACAAAACCCTCGACTTGAAGAACAGTTTTTAATTAGTTTGCGTCGCTGGGCGAACAAATTTTCACCTTGGGTTGCTACAGAACAATCAAATTCTTTGGTTATAGATCTGACTGGATGTGCTCATTTGTTTGGTGGAGAAGAAGCTGTAGTAAAGCAAGTTGAGTTAGATTGTAACGATTTTGGGCTTTCTGTTCATATTGGNATTGCTGATACAAAAGGTGCAGCTTGGGCGTTGGCTCGTTATGTGGNCCAACCGTTGAGTTTCAGTCGAACTGGTGATGCTATAGATCAAGAGGCACATGCAACTCGATCTCGTGCTGCTAAACGTCAAAATTGGGAACGAGGAAAACCTCCACAACTAAAGTCTAATAAAAATATTTTTTGTTGTATTGCTGATCCTGGTTTTACTCGACAGGCGCTTGCACCCTTGCCTGTAGCTNCTTTGCGATTGGAGGATCACATAATAACATCACTCAATCGTTTAGGTTTAGTCCGAGTTGATGATTTAATGAACCAGCCCCGTGCGGCGATTGCGCGACGCTTTGGTAAAGGCACAGTTTACAGATTGGATCAGGCTTTAGGTGTTGCACCNGAGCCTATAAATCCTTCAANCCAAAACTTACATTTTGCATGTCGNTTAACNTTTCCTGAACCTATTGGTTTGATGAAGGATATGTTAGCTGCATTAGATAAATTATTACCTCGACTTGTTAATAGCCTAGAAGCCAAAGGTAGAGGAGCACGGTGGTTACGTTTGGAAGCCTATCGAACTGATCAAACCATGCAATGGATCGACGTTGGACTGGCTCGTCCCTCTTCAGAACGTGAACGAATGCAACCACTTTTAGCTATGAAACTAGCTGAGATTGAAGTGGAATTTGGAATTGATGTGTTTCGTTTAGTGGCTACTCAAACTGAGCTAATATATCCCAAACAATGTAAGAGTCATATCAGTGTTGGAACCGAAGTTTCAGCACAGGTAACAACAAATTCAGATATTGATGATCTAATTGCTAAACTAGGTGTACGTGTTGGACTTGAAACAATTACACGTCTGCATCCTGGTGACAGTCATATCCCTGAAAAAGTGGCGCAAACTATTGCAGCGGCATGGTCATCACCGCAAATGAATTGGCCTGAACATAATCTTTCACGCCCCTTAATTTATTTTCGATCTGAACGAATAATTGCATTAGATGTGCCAAAGGTACCGTTACAATTTAAATGGCGTGGTCAGTTACATCAGTTTGAAAGTGCTTATGGGCCTGAACGAATTTCTCCAGAATGGTGGTTAGCAGAAAGGGAATGGTATACTGGAACGCGAGATTATTGGAAAGTTGTAACAAAATCTGGAGATCGGCTTTGGCTTTATTTTGCCCATGGAGGGTTGGTGACAGGAGGATGGTTTTGCCATGGTAGATTTGCTTGACTTTTTGACGGTCATTTTATCATTATTTCTGTAATGCAATGACTGCAGTTATAAACCAGTAATTGAATTTATAAAAATGTTTTAAAGTTTATTACTCCAAGGGTTGATTTAAGTTAACTTTAAAGCAACTTTATCTATATGAACATTGTAAATATAAAAAATCAATTACATCCAAAAATTCATGAAAAAATTACGTTTCATCGTCTAGAATTGACATCTATCTTAAATTTATATGGGCGTATGGTGGCCGCTGGCGAATGGCGGGATTATGGGATCTCATATTTGCGTGAGGTTGCAGTATTTTCCGTATTTAAACGAACAGCTGAAAACCCACTTTTTCGAATTGAAAAACGACCGAAACTTCGCAACAAGCAAGGGATGTATGCGGTTATGGGATTTGATGGACAAATACTAAAACGCGGACATGATTTAAAACCCGTTTTGAGTGTTATCGAACGTAAATTAATTCGTACAGTTGATTGAATAAGACTTATTATAATTGGATTTGACTTCTATGCGTAACTGGTCCGTCCCCAGCCGCATCAATACTACTTAAAGTTGCCTCAATTCCTTCTATTGTTACTGACATTTCTGTTGCATTCGCATGTATTAATTCAGTATCACTGATAGTTAAGGCAACATGCCCTTTCCAAAAAATTAATTGGCCTTTGCACCATGGACCTTTTTTTACTTCAGGAAAAAATAATTTTTGAGGGCCACTATCCCCTGGACATTTCATTCCACAGGCAAGACATGCCGCTTGTATGAGTCCTGAACAGTCAATGCCATTTATAGAGTTTCCACCCCACAGATAAGGTGCACCCAAAAATTTTGTGGCGACCTGAACGGCATCTGATAAATAGGATCCAATAGGCAGTGTGTGTTGCTCAGGGATAAAGCCATGTTTGGTTTTAACAAATTTTTTTGCTTTGGAAATTACGTTTATCTGTGAACCAAATGGTAAGAAAATTTGATCTGTAGATTTTATATTGGGTTCAATATAAGCATGTGTTCCAAGCGACTTTATCCAATGAGTTTTCGACTCAAATGGTTCTAAATCTATCTCTTTTACATACCCTTTGTATCCATCTTTAAGTGAGTAACCAAAAGCCCAATTCTCACTTGATTCAATGACGTCAAAGCCATTTCCTAATAGTAGCTGACGGTCCCGATGGCCATTTTTTACATTACAAATATCTGTAATGCTTGCACAAATTTGATGACTAGATCTCATAGCCCCAAAATCTCAGGGAGTGCTTCAAATAATGCGCGTGTCCCTTGTCCAATACCACCTTTTGGACGCGCCGGGTTGGCCTTTGGTTGCCATCCATAACAATCAAAATGCACAAATTTTGACGTGTTCGTTACAAAGCGGTTAAGGAAAAGTGCTGCAGTTATTGCGCCAGCGAAACCTCCTCGTGGTGCATTATCCAGATTTGCTATTCCTGGTTCTATCATCGTCTCATAGGGTGCATGCAACGGTAGCTGCCAGACAGGATCATCGACTATGGTTCCAGCTTTTGAAATTAAATGACTTAGTCCGTGATCTTTAGTAAAATATGGAGTAATATCGGGACCAACTGCTACTCTTGCAGCTCCGGTAAGAGTAGCCATGCAAATAATTAAATCTGTTGCCGTTTCGTCCGCAAATGCTAAAGCGTCGGCCAATACNAAACGCCCTTCAGCATCTGTATTNTTAACTTCAACAGTTAGACCTTTTCGACTNGTCAATATATCTTGGGGCCGAAATGCATTCCCGCCAATAGAGTTTTCAACAGCAGGGATAAGCACCCGTAACTGAACTTTCATCTTCGAAGCCATGATCATCTTGGTTAAACCTAAAACAAGAGCGGCACCGCCCATATCCTTCTTCATTAATCCCATGGACATGTTTGGCTTAATATTTAGCCCACCGGTATCGAAGCAAACTCCTTTTCCAACCAATGTAATTTTTGGGCCCTTATTTCCCCACTTCATATCAATCAGGCGAGGTGTTCTGTGGGATGCGCGACCAACTGCGTGTATCATTGGAAAGTTTTGTTCAATAAGAGCGTCTCCCCGTGTAACATCCACTTGAGCTTTATAGTTTTCGCTTAAATCCTGTACGGCCTTTTCGAGCTCATCTGGGCCCATTTCGTTGCTTGGAGTATTAATTAAGTCACGTGTTAGAAATTCACCTGAAATAATAGCATCGATATGGTTTATATCGAGCCCAATTGGGCAAACTAGCTCCGCTTTCAGTTCTGATTGTCGGTTATACCGATCAAAGCGATACTTGCTCAGTGCGAACCCTAGAGCAAATTCTTCAGCAAAATCTTTGTTTAATGTTGTGAGTTCAAAAACTCTGGCGGGTAAAGTAAATATCTCGGCAACCATGCCAAAGCGTTGTCGACTTCGTGATTCTGCATCTCCAATTCCTACCGCAACGGAATTGGTACACCCATTTGTCGTTACAATTAGAGCTTGCCCTAATTTCCCTGTCCAGTTTTTTTCTGATGCAGAATTTTGAGTTGATGGCCCCTGAGTTTTCAGCCAACTTTCTGCCTCGACTTTAGAAACTAGATTAAGTGGAATTGCCTGTGATGTAGGTAATGCAAAAAAAACGCTAGAGTGGCGCATAGATAATACCTTTTGTTAAATATCTTATGTATAAAGAAAGCACTGGCGAAGATTAATTGCAATGCTCCTAAAAACACGCCTAAAGACAGCTAGTTCATGTTTTAATTTACGAACAGTAGGTCCATAGTCTATTTAATAAATTTAGCATTTAAGTTTTTGTGTTGTATTGCTTGATCGCTTACTAATCTAAGTTTAACCAACGTGACATTCCAAACCATGTCTTGATAAAACTGCGACAAAAACTTGTAGTGAACTTATGGCTCGAAATACACGTAATGAATTGATAAGATGATCTAAGTAGTTGTAAAAGGTTTGGATATGAGATCAGTAAAGCCGCTTCCGACCTATTTGGTACAGCGCTACCAGGGTTGGAAAGCCACTACATTTGAGGATAACCATTCTTGGTACCGACGCTTGGCTGAAGAAGGTCAACGACCACGTGCAATGGTAATATCATGTTGCGATAGCCGTGTGCATGCTACAGCCATTTTTGGTGCTGAGCAGGGCGAGTTTTTTATTCACAGAAATGTTGCTAATTTGGTACCAGCTTATCTACCTGATGGTGAACCTCACGGTACCTCTGCCGCAGTAGAGTATGCTGTTACAGCTTTAAAGGTAGCACATATCATTGTGTTGGGTCACTCAAGTTGCGGCGGCGTAAAAGCATGCCACGACATGTGCACTGGTCACGCACCTGAATTGCAGAAAAGCAGTAGTTTTGTGGGCCGTTGGATGGATATTTTGCGTCCTGGCTTCGAAAAAGTGAAAGATATTTCAGATGAGGTGGACAGGATCGCTCGTTTAGAACGCGAAGCTGTAATGGTCTCTATTGAAAATCTTGTTACATTTCCCTTCGTACAAAAAGCGATCGATGACAATGAGTTGACCTTGCATGCTCTTTGGACCGACATCGCCGAAGGGACATTAGAGCAGTTTGACACAAGTTTGCAGAGCTTTGTGCAAATTAAAACGTAACAGAGATGTTAAGTTTTTTTGGAGAATTTCGAGTTGTTCAGATCTTTACTTCTAACCTTTTTTCAAGACCTTGTTGCCCAAAACCTCAGCAATTTGTATGGCATTAAGCGCGGCACCTTTTCTCAAATTATCAGACACACACCAAAGATTTAGTCCATTTTCGACTGTTACATCTTGGCGAAGGCGACTGACAAAAGTCGCATAATCGCCAACGCATTCTACAGGGCTTACATATCCACCATCTTCCCGCTTATCTATTACCATTATTCCTGGTGCTTCACGTAAAATTGATCGAGCTTCGTCTTCATCTAAAAACTCCTCAAACTCAACATTTAGGGCTTCCGAATGGCCTACAAACACTGGAACACGTACACAAGTAGCTGTTACTTTAATTGAAGCATCTAAGATCTTCTTAGTTTCTGCTACCATTTTCCA
The DNA here is from genome assembly GCA_002698165.1 of Planktomarina sp. Lineage (GTDB taxonomy): Bacteria > Pseudomonadota > Alphaproteobacteria > Rhodobacterales > Rhodobacteraceae > Planktomarina. Next base: position 13,109 of record NZVF01000016.1, read on the forward strand.
TTCTTCTTTGGTGTCTCCACTATCCATAAACTTGTCTATATGCGGAATTACATTAAAAGCGATTTGCTTGGTAAATTTTGATGGGGGTTTGTCATCGACGGGGTTATAAATGGACTTTGTTTGATCCCAAAGCTCATCAATCCCTTCTTTACCGGCGCCGGATACCGACTGATAGGTACTTACAACCACGCGTTTAATTTTAGCACGGTCGTGTAGAGGTTTTAGAGTTACAACCATCTGAGCTGTAGAACAGTTTGGGTTTGCTATGATATTTTTATTTTTGCATTGATGAATAGCGTCTGCATTCACCTCTGGCACGATTAATGGCACTTCTGGATCGTAGCGATATAAGCTTGAGTTATCGATTACTACGCAACCTGCAGCTGCAGACTTTGGTGCATGTTCTTTTGTAGCCTCGGAACCTACTGCAAAAAGTGCAATGTCCCAGCCAGTGAAGTCAAAAGTAGCGAGATCCATTGTCTTTAAAGTTTTGTCGCCGAAACTTACCTCTGTGCCAATAGATTTTCTACTTGCTAGAGCGGCAATTTCTGCAACTGGAAATTCACGTTCAGCTAGAATATTCAGCATTTCACGGCCTACATTTCCGGTAGCACCAACTACTACAACTTTATAAGACATAACCTCTTTCCCTATTTAAATGAACGTTGCATTTAGCGTATTGCTTCTAAAATTAAAAGGGGCCTCAGTCAGTTCGGTCTTGAGAAAAAAAATAAATAATTAAACCGATTAAAATTGATATACAAAAAAGCATAATTACAGCGTTATATGGCGCAATTACAGTCGTTGTCTCTGTTGTTGTTGCATCGTAGATTCTGGCAGATAGATTTTGCATGAGACCTACACCACCAATTCCAAAAAGATTAATTAAGGTTACACCGCGACCCATGAGGTGATCAGGAAAAAAACTGCGGCCATGGGCCATCAAAATAGGGAATGAAGCACCAAAAAAACCAATCCCAGCCATCAAAGTCATTGTAGTCCAGAATCCGCTTCCACCGATGGTGTAAAGTAAAATACAAAACACAGCACCCGCCGAGTTTCCATAAAATATAACCCACTTCCGAGTGCCAAATATTCGGTCAAGTGGCCCATAAAAAAAGTTCCCCGCAATCATTGCAATCGCCATAATTGTTGTGACAGTACCAACTTCAGCCATAGTGGCATTAAAAACATCGGTAAAATATGGCCCAATCCAAAGACCACGGAGCCCACCCGCAGGAACGTAGTTAACTAAAGCCAAGGGCAGGATCAGCCACAACGCTCGTATTTTCAATAAATCGAAAATGCTACCCTTTTGTGAGCTTATTATTTTTGGTGGATCCTGAACAATAATATAGATTAAGGATGCTATTAAAAGAGTAATGCAACCAATTATTGTTATGGATTCTCTCCAGCCAAATGTGTTTACGATGAGTGTCATCGGGAAGGCAGCCCCAATATTTCCNAGTGAACCGATACCCAAAATAAATGCTGCTAATGTGGCAAAGGTATTTGCTGGAAAGCTTCGAGCAATAATGTAATATGACGCCATCAATACTGGAGAGCAGCCCACTCCTATCAAGGCCATAGCTAAACCAATTTGCCATGGAGAGCTGGCCACCGCAAACACCATGGCGCCGCCACCAGCCCCGATTCCGAGTAACGCTGAAGTTGTTCGCCTAGGGCCTAAATTATCAAGCGCCCAACCTACCGGAACCTGCATTATTGCAAATGCTAAAAACCAATATCCAGAAGCTGCTGAGAGCTGGGCAGAAGTTGCGAATAGCTCTGTTTGCAAAGGTGGGGCAAGTACAGCAAGAAATGCTCGATAAAATTGTGACAAGATATACGCTAAAGCTAAAATTATCAGAGATGATCGCATTTTTGTCTCCGTTATTTTACAATGGTTTCTTGCGTTGGGGATGGTAAAGGTCGAAGTAATGCCTTGTGCCTCGGTACTCGGGACAGTATCTTTGAAACAAGCATAATTAGGGTAATAAAAGCAATGACCTTATCAGGTAAAACGGTTTTGATAACCGGAGCCAGTCGCGGAATTGGTGCGGCAACTGCCCGGCATTTTGCAACACTTAATGCTAATGTAGTTGTGACAGCTCGCAGCACGGACATGCTGACGGATCTAGCAAATGAAATAGGTCCAAAAGTGAAAGCTATATCGTGTGATGTGTCGGATCTAAAACAAGTCAAAGATGCTGTAAGTGTATCATTAGATACGTTCGGTTCAGTTGATATTTTGATTAATAATGCAGGTATACTTGGCCCTGTTAGAAAACTTGCGGATTTTAATGCACAAGATTGGGGTGAAGTAATCGATACAAACGTGAAAGGTGTGTATCACATGATGGCTTCTGTGCTTCCGTCTATGGTCGCTCAGGGAAGAGGTATAATTATAAATGTCTCCTCTGGAGCTGCCTATGGGGTATTGGAAGGTTGGAGCCATTATTGTGCATCAAAAGCTGCTGTTTTGCAGCTAACGCGTTCAGGTCATGAAGAATATGGGGCGCAAGGAATTACTTGTTTAGGTCTTAGCCCTGGGACTGTAGCAACAGACATGCAGGTTGCGATCAAAGCCTCTGGTATAAATCCAGTAAGTAGATTGAAAGTTACAGATCACATCCCTGCCTCCGACGTTGCACAGGCACTTGAGTATCTATGTGGTAAAGCTGGAATAGATTATGCTGGTGAAGATTTTCATCTTAAATTACCTGAGTCACGTAAAGCGGTTGGTTTGGCTGCTCGCTAAAAAAATCAAAGCATTTATAAATCAGCTCCTGCCTTAAACTCGCCCCACTTCAACAAAGCGTTTGCGCCCAGCCAAGCAATTGGACCAGGTGGCAACCTTTTTGGCTCAGCTTGGGTCATGATGTTGGAAAGTAAGTCGCTGGAGTGCTCGCTTGCAAGTTCTGCCGCTAGCATTCCATGTAACGTGCCTTTAGCTGTACCCAAACCATTTTGGCAGCAGGCTGAAAACAGGCCTGGCGCTATTTCCCCAAAAGCCGCTACACTATTTCTGGACAGACACAATCTTCCCCCCCAACGAAATTCCATTGTTACATTTTTTAACATTGGAAAGCGATCTCTAAAACTTGAATCATGTGTGTTGCCAACGCTTTGAATGCGTGCTTCTGAAACCTCCATAGATGGGTCGAAACTAGCTCGGTTACGAATAATAATGCGATCACCACCAGCCCCAGACACTCGACGCACAGTTGTCCCCAACGGGTCTGCCGGCGTGGCTGCCCAGTTTGGTTGACCTCCAAGAATTTTAACTTCCTGTTTAGTTAGTGCGCGAGTCATGCTTGCATATGTGAAAACATGCATAAGTTGCTTTTTAAAGAAGCCAAATGAATTAGCGTGACCATTTACTGCAAGGATAACTTTAGGGGCTGTAAGAGAGCCACCTGGTGTCTGAACGACCCAATTTTTTACATAATCTAAAGCTATCACTGGAGAGTTTTCATAAATTTTAACTCCATTTAATGACAAGGCCTCTGCAACTCCTCGTACGAACATTGCAGGTTGTAGTATTGCAGTACCTGGGGTGTAGAGCCCTGACAGATAGTAGTTTGAACCAGTAATACTGGCCATTTGAGCAGCATCAAGCAACTCGTAGGGTTCATTCATTTGGTAAAGATGCCTAGCATAATCTTTATTGTGTTTGGATCCTTTGGCTGTTGCCGCCGCGTTAAGCTTGCCACTATTTCTCAAAGCCTCTGATGGCAAATTGAAGTCCTTAGCCATTTGTTTAGCAAAATTGATGGCTGTTCTGTTGCTTTGAATTTCTTTTAGACTGTTACTAGTTTCACCCAGGTAATCTCCAGATGCTAAATTGTGAGGTAAATCGATCATAAAACCGGAGTTGCGTCCCGAAGGGCCCTCTGCAATTTGCTTTGCTTCCAATAAAACAATGTCATCTTTTGGGTGAAGCTGCGTAATTCTACGAGCGGCTGAAAGTCCAGCAAAGCCTCCGCCAATTATTAACCAATCAGTGGCTTTTGTACCTTCCATGGCGTTTGTAGAGTTTCTATGAGGCAAGATTGCATTCCAACCGGCAGGGCCAGGATCAATAGGTAATTTTTTAATCTTCATGGTAGACTTAACTGGGCCGTACGACCGCCATCTATGGTGTAGACTTGTCCAGTAATGAAGCTCGCTTCTTCGCTTGCAAGCCAACAAATTAATTTGGCTACTTCTTTTGGGTTCCCTGTACGCCTAAGCGGATGAATTGTTCCAATTTTTTTATGGAATAATTTGGGATTTTCCATAGATGCAATGAAATTTTCGTTCAGTGGGGTGTCAATCCAGCCGGGCGCTACCGCATTACATCGCACTCCATCTGGACCATGGTCGACCGCGACTGCTCTTGTGAGAGCGTGCAGGCCTGCTTTGGAAGCTCCATATGCCGGATGTTGTGGATTGCTCGCGAGCCCTTCGATGCTGCCCACATTCACAATCGCGCCTTTCACATTACGTAGCAACGGCATGGCAAACTTCATCAGCAAAAATGGAGCGGTCAGGTTTACAGCTATTTGTGTTGACCAATCTTGGAGACTACTTTGTTCTACACTGCCCTCCATCATAACTCCTGCATTATTTACGAGAATATCAAGTTGACCAGTTTTTTTGATTATGTGGTTGATAATTTTTTTGGGAGCCTTTGGAGAGTTAAGATCAGCTAAAATTGTTTCAAATTCTATGCTTTCATTCCTTTGTGCAGTAAATACGCGCGCTCCTTCCCTGCTGAGTTGAATAGCCGTGGCTTTTCCCATCCCAGAACTAGCACCGGTGATGAGAGCAACTTTTCCTGCAAATCTCATATTACTGGTTTCCCGCCATTTACTTCCACTAAAGCACCGCACATATAACGTGCTGAATTAGAGGCCAAAAATAATATTACATCAGCAATTTCTTCTGGTTCAGCTATGTGACCTAATGGAACAGAGTCGTTCAGAGTTTTTAATGCAGCGTCTGCGTCCATCCCTCTAATTTCAAAACCTGAGCGTATCATTGGTGTATTCACCTCATTTGGGCAAACTGCATTAACACGAATTTTTTGATGTGCGTGATCTCGGCCAAGGCATTGAGTAAGGCTCGCTAGAGCGGCTTTACTGGCAATATAAATTGGATGGTTTGGACCTGGGCGCAGACCCCAACAGCTGCTGGTGTTAATAATGGCACCACCTCCTTGCGACGCCATAATTGGTATTGTTGCCCTGCAGAGTTGAAATGGAGCTTTAACGTTAACGCCAAACGACAGATCAAAGTCGGCGTCACTGGCTGAGGTAATGTCACCACGCGTAATTACTCCGGCATTATTGCATAAAATATCAATTTTTCCAAGTTGGTTGGCCACTCTTCTAGGAAGAGTATTGCAAAAATCAGCGTTCAATAAGTCTCCATCAAAATGCGCAGTCGCTGTCACTTCTGATGTATCGTAATCGGTGACTGCAACTTGGCACCCTTTAGCCATTAATTTGCCCGTAATTGATTTTCCGATACCACCCGCGGCGCCGGTTACTAATGCCGTTTTACCTTTAAAATTCAATCTAATACTCCTGATTCAAAGCATCAGCGGCTGGAATTTCTGTTTCACGCCTTGCTATATAATCGATCAGTTCATCGTTAATTCCTGAATCTAACTTAGGTTCTTCATATTCATTTAGCATTTCTTTAGCTCGTTTTAATCCACGTTCATTCGTGTTCAGTGAACCGTCGGCCTGCCATTGCTCGATTGCGTTATTATCGAACATTTCAGGCATGAAGAATGCCCGTTGAAAATTTTTAAGCGTATGGGGGTGGCCTAAGTAGTGGCCGCCTGGGCCTACATCACGAACAGCTACCATTGCCTCGTCAAAATCATCCCACTGGATACCTTCTAACATACGATAGCCCATTGCACACATTTCAGCGTCTACAACAAATTTGGCCATAGAGCAGTGCATGCCCGCTTCATTCCAACCTGCACTATGCCAAATATAATTTGCACCAGCCATTAAAACAGCATTTAATGTCATTGCACTTTCATAACCGGCTTGGGCGTCTAATATTTTTGCACCACCAAGTGTATTTGAAGTGCGCCAAGGGACACCGTAGTAACGTGCCATTTGGCCTATCATAAAATTCATCAAACTGATCTCTGGTGTGCCTGCCATTGGAGCACCAGATTTCATACTTACTGTTGCCAGATAATGACCATAAATTGCAGGTGTACCCTTTTGAACTACTTGTGTGTAAGCCAAGCAACTTAGTGCTTCAGCGTTAAGTTGAGCTACGGTTGGCGCAACAGAAGCAGGAGTGTTCGCGCCACCTAGTACGAAGGGGCTACATAAAATTGGTTGGTTGTATTTAGCGAATGCCCGAAGAGCCCCTAACATTGTTTCATCCCAGACTAATGGGCTGTTTCCGTTGCAATTTCCGGTTATCACAGGATGGTTAAGAAGGTATTCTTCTCCAAAAAGAATGGCGCACATAGCCATTACATCTTCAGCGTTTTTTGGGCTGGTAGTCATTCCCATAAGAGTTTTGTCACTATATTTCATCGAAGAATAAGTTATGCGTAAATGTCGTTGACTTATGGGATGATCGTAGGGTTCAACAATGTGGTGTGCTGATGAATGCATGGCTGGCAGCATATGNGATAGTTTGTGAAAGTTGGCTAAATCTTCTAGTGTTGGATTGCGCCGTACATCGTCAAGGTCTCGCAGGTACGGGGCGCCTGTCATTGGTACAAAAATACTGTGGTCATTTCCAAATGGTAGGTTGTTTGCTGTATTGCGGGCGTGGTAGGTGAAACTCTCTGGGATTGATTTTATAAGTTTGCGCACCAATGAACGATCTAAGTGGACACGATCTCCGTCACGAATATCTGCGCCAGCAGTCTGCCATTGAGCAATGGCGATAGGATCACGAAATACGACCCCAACATCTTCCAGAATTGACATAGAAGCATCGTCAATCCTTTGGATTTGTTCTTGGTCCATCGGTTCTACGAGTGGCAAACTGCGTTTAAGTGCCGGTAACATTCTAATATCACGTGTTTGCCTTACGGCCTTACGCGCACCCCGGCCAAGCCTAGTTTTTCCGACAGCNTCAACTGACATTATCNCCATCTCTTGGATCGGTTAGGTCAATCCAGATTGTCTTAACTTCGGTGAATTGATCGTGCGCATGCATGCCATTATCCCGTCCTCCAAAGCCTGATTGTTTGTACCCACCAAATGGTGTNGCAATAGAGCCCTCTCCATAAGTATTGATTGTAACTGTNCCGGCTTTAATATCTCGGGCTGCACGAATTGCATTCCGAGTATTTGCTGTGAATACTGATGCTGTCAGACCATATTCTGTATCATTAGCAACATTGATGGCTTCATCATTNCTTGCTACTGTAATCACACTNAGGATTGGGCCAAAAATCTCATCAACTGCCTTTGAATTGGAAGTGGATACCTCGTAAATTGTAGGTTGTACGAAATTTCCTTCATGGGTTCCACCGACCAGAGCGTCATCAGCTAAATAGCTGATCACTTTGGCTGTGTGAGTGGTATCAATCAAACTGCCCAACTGATTTGTGGGATTGAGGGGATCGCCAGTTTTCCAATCTCGGACACGTGCTAATACCTTTTCCATCAGAGCTTTTTTTATATCTTGGTGAACAATGAGGCGCGATGCTGCTGAACAATTTTCTCCCATATTCCANAAGGCAGCATTAACTATATGTTTTGCTACATAGTCTAGATTTTCAGCATCGTTGAAAACAACGCAAGGATTTTTACCACCACATTCCAACACCACTTTTTTTAAATTGCTGTCTGCGGCATAATGCAAAAATTTCCGCCCAGTTTCTGTTGAGCCAGTGAAACTTATCATATCGACATCCATATGACGGCCTAGTGGCTCACCAACTGTCGGACCATCGCCTGGAAGTACCTGTAGTGCTCCGGGTGGGATGCCAGCTTCTGCTGCTAATTCGGCTAATCGCAGTGCCGTAAAGCAGGTCTGCTCTGCAGGTTTCACAATTACAGAATTACCAGCAGCCAGAGCTGGTCCAATTTTCCACGCCATCATAAGAAGTGGAAAGTTCCATGGTAAAATCGCAGCTACCACTCCAACCGGTTCTCGTACAATCATGCTGATTGCATCATCTTGTGCTGGAGCCGTTTGGTCATACACCTTATCAATAAGCTCCGCATGCCATTTAATTGTTTCAATTGTCTCGGGAATATCGATTGTTTCACAGTCAAGGATAGGTTTTCCACTATCAATGCTTTCCATCACAGCCAATTCCCGACTATTGCGCGTAATTAGCTTGCAAAGGCGGATCATGATAGATTTGCGTTCGCTTGGATTAAGTTTTGCCCAATGTCCTTGATCAAAGACTTCACGAGCTTTGGTAACTGCAAAATCAACATCACTTTTATCACAGCTTACTATTTCAGTAAGAGTGTCTCCGTTAGCGGGGTTGATTGAGGCAAATACAGTGCCGTGGCCCACTCGGTATTTACCGTCTATGAAGGCTGACTGTGGGAAAGATAAATCTTTGGCAATTGCTTGATATTCAGTGGTAGTTAAAAGATTGCTCATGTTTTATGTCCCATAATATAGTTGATTGCTTTATCCATCGTACGGATTACCTCAGCTAACTCACGTTTTTCGTCTTTGTTTAGTGGTTGGAGCGGTTTACGTGGTGGGCCAGCATTTATCCCTCTGAGGGTAAGACCATATTTAATACATTGCACAAACTTCCCACCTTGCTCGAGAACCCTCATTAAGGGCAACATAGCCGACATAATTGCGCGTCCTTTCGTGAAATCGCCATCTAATACGCAGGTTTGATACAGTGCTTTATGTGCTTCAGGCGCAAAGTTGGAGCCAGCGCAAACCCAACTACGAGCACCCCATGCAAAAAATTCGAGAGCTTGGTCGTCCATGCCGCATGACAGCCCAATGTGCGGGTAGTCACGGGCTAGCATGTGTAAGCGATTTGGATCACCACTACTTTCTTTTATGGCAATAAAATTTGAACTTCGACCTAATCTGTTCAGGGTTTCTTCATCCATATTAACACACATGCGCCCCGGATAGTTATAGAGCATCACGGGAAGATTTGCTTCGCGATCAATCGCTAATGCATGCAATGCGATTTCACGTCCTGTTGGATAAGCGTAAGGCGGTGTAGCAATGAGTAACGCGTCTGCACCAATATTTTTGGCAGCACATGCATAGGTAATTGAGTCCTCTGTTCGAATGGCTCCAGTTCCCACTACCATAGGCAAACGGCCTGCAATCATTTCCTTGGCTATGCCCATCAACTCAATACGTTCATCAGTTGACTGTGCATAATACTCACCGGTTGTGCCTGCTATCACTAAACCGTGCACTCCTGCATTTATTAAGTGCTCAATTATAGCGCTTTGCGCATCATGGTTTAGGCTAAAATCTTCGTCATAGGGGGTTACCACCGGTGTATATATACCCTCAAATTGCATATTTTTTCTCCTTTGAAGATATGATGCCCAGAGGGAGTGGTTCGGGATGTACAAAGCGTTCGATCTGATCTCGGGAAAGATCCCAATGCTGCAGGGTAAGGTCAATTACGAGATTGGTTTCCTGTGCTTCGATTGCTGAAATCATTGCGTCGTGCTGAACGCAAGCTTTTGTAACAAGTGTAGCTTCTTGTTCTGATGTGGGCCGATAAAATGTTTGGCTTAAACGGGTATGATCAATCAGCATTCGTTGTAAACTTGGTTTTAGGTAGGGATTTGCAGCCATCTCTCCAATGACTTCATGGAAATTGTGGTTGTGTATGGCCGATTGAGCAGGATCTTTGTCGCGAGTACTTTTTGAAAAGGAAAGCTGTGCCTGCTTAAGTTCATAAAGCTGGTTGCTGGTACGATTTTCTGCAGCTAAGCGAGCCACGTTGGTGTATATTAACGGCGCTGTTTGAAAAAATGTACGCATGACCCCCATATCCATTGCTACGACTTTAGCACTTTTATTTTGTGTCAGGTCAACGTACCCCTCGCCAGCTAATTTTTGCAAGATTTCGCGTAAAGGTGTGCGCGAGATACCAAATTCTAGGCCTAATTTGGTTTCATCAAGGTTGCTTCCTGGTTCCAAGGTCAATGAGAGTATTTGTTGTCGTAAAATATCCAAACAATATAATTTTCGATTATTTATCATTGGTTTATTGTATACAAAGTGCACACAATTTACTGTCTAAACACGACATTTTGTATTGTTAGCAACGACTAATATTAAAGTCAGTTTAAAATATGTAGCCACTATGGTGCAACAATCAGGAAGTCTGTATCCTAATAATAGTGATAAAATATGTGAGACTTGCAATGTTGAAAAGTCAAGTCAAACAGAAAGAATGGTGATGAAGGTTTATGAAATTACATTCCAGTAAGACATGCTGCCTACAGGCTGTTTGTTAAAGCATCTATAATTGCATCACCCATTTGGGAGGTTGTAACAGGCTTTTCCCCCTTGGTTTGTAAGAGATCAGGTGTCCTTATACCGTCTGCCAACACCGATTCAACGGCGCTCTCAAGTCGGGATGCTTCTTGTCTCATGTCAAATGAGTACCTTAAAGCCATAGCAAACGACAGTATGCATGCGGAGGGATTAGCTTTTCCTTGACCAGCAATATCAGGCGCTGATCCATGTACTGGCTCATAAAGAGCTTTAGGTCTCCCATTTTCCATTGGAGATCCAAGACTTGCGGAGGGCAACATGCCAAGTGAACCTGTCAGCATAGCAGCACAATCAGACAGAATATCTCCAAATAAGTTATCTGTTAGAATGACATCAAACTGCTTTGGCTCTCGAACGAGTTGCATCGCACCATTATCAGCATACATATGAGACAATTCAACATCATCGTATTGGGCTTTGTGCACTTCATTTACAACATCGCGCCATAAAACACCGGCCTCCATAACGTTGGCTTTTTCCATAGAGCATAATCGGTTATTGCGACGACGGGCTAGTTCGAATGCAGAGCGTGCAACACGCTCAATTTCTGCTTCTGTGTATCGATGCGTGTTGATACCCACGCGCTGATTACCTTCTTTGAATATGCCGCGCGGTTCACCAAAATAACTACCTGAGGTCAACTCTCTAACGATCATAATATCTAAACCTGCAACAACATTCCGTTTNAGAGATGAAAAATCAGCAAGAGCGTCAAAACATTGCGCGGGACGTAAATTTGCAAACAGATCCATTTCTTTGCGTAATCTTAGCAAACCACGCTCAGGTTTGGAGTTAAAATCAAGATTATCATATTTTGGACCACCAACAGCACCCAGCAAGACAGCATCAGCCATTTGAGCATTATTCATTGTATCATCATGTAGGGGAACACCATGTTTATCGTAAGCGATACCACCAACCAAATCTTCTGATACTTTGAATGAAATCCCACGTTTCGCATCAAACCAACTAATTACTTTGCGGACCTCAGCCATTACTTCTGGCCCAATGCCATCGCCAGGCAAGATAAGGATTGATGGTGCACTCATGAACAGGCCTTTCTNGTGTATNGACTATTGACTAACTGNCAGCACTTTNNGGGTCAAGGAAATGAAATNTACATTAAACAGAAANANTAGTTCTAACAATTTTCTAATGAAATTAGGAACTGTTCAGACCNGATTNCTTCATTATTACATTTTATACCCAAGGTACATTTTGAGCCATTTTAGCTTCAAATNTATCGATTGATTTTACCTTTTCCATCGTTAGGCCGATATCATCCAGTCCATTAATAAGACAATGTTTTTGGTGTTGATCGATATCAAACTTCATTATTTCACCGTCTGAGGTTTCAATTTGCTGATTTTCCAAGTCAACTATCATACGAGCATTACTGCCTTTTTCAGCGTCTTGCATAAGAAGCTTGAGTTCATCTTCCTTAACGACGATTGGCAAAATACCATTTTTAAAACAATTATTATAAAAAATATCAGCAAAACTGGTTGAAATTACGCAGCGAATGCCAAAATCTAATAGAGCCCATGGTGCATGCTCTCGAGAAGATCCACACCCAAAGTTGTCACCTGCCACAAGTATATTCGCATCGCGATAGGCCTCTTGGTTTAAGATAAAGTCAGGGTTTTCTGTTCCGTCCATTTGATATCGCATTTCATGAAATGCACTGACACCTAACCCAGAGCGTTTAATGGTTTTTAAAAATTGTTTTGGGATAATCATGTCCGTATCTATATTGATCAACGGCATAGGCGCAGCAACTGCCGTCATTTTCTCAAACTTTTCCATTACATTAATTCCCGAACATCAGTAAGTTTACCGGTTACTGCAGCGGCAGCGGCCATGGCTGGGCTCATTAAATGCGTTCGGGACTCACGGCCTTGACGCCCTTCAAAATTGCGGTTGCTAGTTGAGGCACATCTAACCTTTGGACCCAGTTGATCAGGGTTCATTCCTAGACACATTGAGCAACCTGCTAACCGCCACTCAAATCCTGCTGCTTTAAAAATTTCTGCGAGACCCTCTTCCTCAGCTTGCAACCGGACGAGACCTGACCCAGGCACTACCATTGCGATCAAGCCATCTTGAATTTTTTTACCTTTAACAATGTCAGCTGCTGCGCGTAAATCTTCAATTCGTCCATTTGTACATGAACCAATAAAAACAGCATCAATCTGTACGTCTTGTAGTCGCGTCCCTGGTGTCAGTCCCATGTAGTCAAGGCTACGTTGCGCCGCTGCCACTTTACCACCTGAAAAATCTGCAGCCGCTGGCACAGTGGACGTAATAGGTAAAACGTCTTCAGGGCTTGTACCCCAGGTTACAACAGGCGCAATGTCTTCACCTTTTAGGGTTATAACTTTATCAAAATGGGCTTGATCATCAGAAAATAAAGTACGCCAATACTGCATAGCAGAATCCCACTGATCACCAGTTGGAGCGTTTGGCCGACCGAAGCAATACTTAAATGTAATTTCATCAGGCGCTATAAGGCCCGCGCGCGCTCCACCCTCAATAGCCATATTACATATAGTCATCCTGCCTTCCATTGAGAGGCTTTGAATTGCTTCACCGCAGTACTCAATGACGTAACCTGTGCCACCCGCAGTACCTGTTTTTCCTATAACAGCGAGCGTGATGTCTTTTGCTGTGACTCCGGAGCTCAGCTTGCCGGTGATTTCGACTTTCATATTTTTTGATTTTTTTTGGATCAATGTCTGAGTCGCTAAAACATGTTCGACTTCAGAAGTGCCTATTCCATGCGCTAATGCACCAAAAGCGCCATGGGTGGCCGTATGGCTATCACCACATACAATTGTCATGCCAGGTAGTGTCCAGCCTTGTTCTGGGCCTATTATATGGACAATCCCCTGACGGATATCATCTACGGGGTAATATACAATTCCAAACTCGTGAGCATTTTTATCGAGAGCCTCGACTTGAATTCGGCTTTCTTCGTTGTCAATCTTCTTTAGCCGATCCAAAGTTGTTGGAACGTTATGGTCTGGGACGGCAATGGTTTTTTGTGGTGCGCGTACTTTGCGACCAGACATTCGAAGCCCCTCAAATGCTTGAGGACTTGTCACTTCGTGAACTAAATGTCTGTCGATATAAAGCAGGCATGTTCCGTCATCACCTTGGTGTGCCACATGAGCGTCCCAGATTTTATCATAGAGTGTTTTAGGTGCCATATGAGGCGATCCTTATTTTGTTACTAAACTGCGCATTTATGGTCAGGATTTAATTTTGATACGAGTCAAAAGTAATCCCGCTTACTATCCATCTAGTAATAAAGTTATATTATTGGAATGGCAAAATTTAAATACTAGGCGCATCGATTAAAAGTAATTCTGAATACACTCGTGATCAAGTTTAGAAACTTTAAAATTGTAACAATTCTTATCAATATTAGTACCAGTGACAAAATTTAAATATTGTCATTTCTATTTCAGATATAAATAATAAAGCTACAAATTTTTCTTAATTGGATGCTTTGGCAGGTAACTCTAATAAAAATTAAAAATAGAGTAAAAATTTGAATTTCAGCTTAAGTAGCCATTTATAAATTATCTTTTTGATGCAGTCACAACAACGATTGAGGTATCTGTTTTAGGGTGTTACTATTTTTAAATCTGGCGCCGAGATGTCGCGGTGTATTTTTTGGAGGACATGGTCCTGTCTTTGAAGTCTGACGCGTTGAAAGTCTCCCGCAAATTTGCCAAAGGGTCATCGAGTAATACAAGCGATGCAATTTTAGCTATTGTATTAAAATCCTTAGAAGTTGATAAAGCCGAGGATGTTGTACAGATTGATCTGCGTGGAAAATCGCAGATTGGCGATTTCATGGTCATTTGCTCTGGACGGTCAGTACGTCAGGTCTCTTCAATCTCTGAAAAATTGAAAGATCGGTTGAAGGAAGAATTGGGTATAATTTCGAAGCTGGAGGGCAAAGAAACTGGTGATTGGGTTCTTGTGGACACTGGAGATGTGATCATTCATATTTTTCGTCCTGAAGTCCGCGAATTTTATCAGCTTGACCAAATGTGGTTAGAAGCGACAGCATCGACGCAGTCAAAGGTTTGATGCGGCTACGAATTTTGGCAATTGGGCGCTGCAGGCCAAGTCCTGAAAAAGATTTAATTACGGAATATCTTTCTCGGTTTGATAGAACGGGTCGGCCACTTGGTTTGGGGCCAGCGAAAGTACAGGAAATTGAGGATAAAAGGGGTGGCGGTAAATCTGCTGAGGGGTCTCTTTTGTTAAAAGCAGTGCCAACTGGAGCAAAATTGATTGCACTGCACGAGCATGGTCAAACTCTAACATCGCCGCAATTTTCTGAACGATTGGCTTACTTCAGAGATACTTCGCTTCCAGAACTTATTTTTGTTATTGGTGGAGCTGATGGCTTGTCCGAAGCAGTTTTGGAAAGGGCTAATGAGAAACTAAGTTTTGGACGAATGGTTTGGGCACATATGTTGGCTCGGGTAATGTTGGCGGAACAATTGTATAGAGGGGTTTCGATCTTAGCTGGTGGACCTTATCATCGTAGCTAGGTTGTTTTATTGAAATAGTTTAGGGGTATTGCGTTATGGAAATTAAGTCAGAAAATACGTGTTTTGGCGGTGTGCAGGGTGTCTACTCACATGAGTCATCAAGTTGTGGGATTGAGATGACTTTTGGGCTTTATTTACCAGAGGAAGCAAAATTCAGTAGGGTCCCGGTTCTTTGGTATTTATCTGGTCTTACTTGCAATCACGAAAATGCAATGACTAAAGCTGGCGCTCAGGCATGGGCTGGTGAGCAGGGGGTTGCTCTTGTTTTTCCAGATACATCACCACGCGGTGAGAAAGTTGCTGATGACGAAGCTTTTGATTTGGGGCAGGGAGCGGGCTTTTACGTTAATGCCACGGAAGAACCTTGGGCTCCACATTTTCGCATGTGGGACTATATCTCTGATGAACTTCCACAGTTAATAGGCAAAGAGTTCTCGATCGACCTGGAACGCCAGTCCATTACTGGTCACTCTATGGGTGGTCATGGTGCACTTACTATCGCGATGGCGCGCCCTGATCAATATAGGAGTGTCTCCGCATTTTCACCAATTTGTAATCCAATAGAATCTGATTGGGGACAAAAGCAACTAACTTCTTACCTTGGAGAAAGAAACAGTAACTGGGAAACCCATGACGCAAGCGTTCAAATGCTAGAAAAGGGGTTTGATGGCCCAGTTTTGGTTGATACTGGAACTAAAGATCAGTTTCTAGATCTACTTAAACCAGAAACTTTGGCGTTCTCGATGGGGAAGCGACGTCAGCCAGGACATATTCGTTTTCAGCAGGGCTATGACCATTCTTATTTCTTTGTATCAAGCTTCATGGAGGATCATATTAATTTCCATGCTGATGCTCTTTATGCAGAGTAGATGTTGACTCATTATGATCTAATCATAGTAGGATCAGGACCTGCTGGTCGGTCAGCTGCTATGCAAGCAGGTAAATTAAAACGTCGCGTTTTGGTAGTTGACTCCAATCATCGGGTTGGAGGTGTATCTGTGCACACGGGCACTATTCCTTCGAAAACTTTACGTGAGACAGTTTTAAATTTGTCTGGATGGAGAGAACGCAGTTTTTACGGCCGTTCCTATCGCGTTAAGGAGGAAGTAGGTGCCGCTGACTTAAAAGTCAGACTGCATAAGACACTGGATTACGAGGTTGATGTCTTGGAACATCAGTTTAATAGGAACCATGTTGACACCCTGGCTGGCTCGGCTCGGTTTATTAGCCCCACTAAAATGACTGTATCTACTCAAGCTGATGAAGTTTTAGAATTATCTGCAGACCGGTTTTTAATTGCATCTGGTACCAAGACTTACCGCCCTGATACCGTTCCGTTTAACGGGTCAAATATACTTGACAGTGACGAGTTTCTACAGATGTCACAAATTCCTCGATCCTTGATTGTCGTTGGTGCTGGAGTAATTGGTGTAGAGTATGCAACAATGTTTTCCGCCCTAGATATACGTGTTACTTTGGTAGAACCACGCGATACATTTTTAGATTTTATTGATAGAACACTTATCAATGAATTCATGCATGAAATTCGTGATAACGGTGTTGATCTAAGGCTTGGTTCTTCAATCTCAGATGTAGAAGATATGGATGATTGCGTCGAAATAGCGCTTGAGAATGGGCGGCGTGTCCGTGCTGATATGCTTTTATTTGCGGCAGGTAGACTAGGTGCGACCGAAAAATTAGGCTTAGATAAAGCTGGTTTGGTTACTGATCACCGGGGTAGGATCAGTGTGGACCGTAATACTTATCAAACGTCGGTAAATCACATTTATGCGGCAGGGGACGTTATAGGTTTTCCATCTCTTGCATCTACTGGTTCGCAACAAGGGCGAGTTGCTGCTTGCCACGCTCTGAATGTGCCCAGTTTACCAGAAAGCCCGTGGTTCCCATATGGTATTTATTCTGTTCCTGAAATTTCGACTTGCGGAATGAGTGAGGAGGAAATTCAACAACGCAACATTCCATATGAGGTGGGTGTGGCGCGCTTTCGTGAAACCTCCAGGGGACACATAATGGGTCTAGAGCATGGAATGCTGAAAATGCTATTCTCTCTTAAAACACGGCGGGTTCTTGGTGTTCAAATAGTTGGGGAAGGCGCAACAGAATTAATCCATATCGCTCAAGCGGTTTTAAATTTAAAAGGTACTGTGGATTATTTCGTTAAAAATACATTCAACTATCCAACATTGGCAGAAGCCTATAAAATAGCTGGCTTAGATGCGTTCAACAGAATGCCAATTCCAGAAGAACTCAAATCTGTGAAACATTAAAAGTGATTTATGTTGATGCTGATGCTTGTCCCGTCAAAACTGAGATTGAACAGGTCGCAACACGTTTAAATGTTGTCGTGAAGATGGTTTGTAATGGTGGTATTAGACCCTCAAAAAACCCCTTAATAGATCTTGTAGTTGTAGATGCTGGACCTGATCTTGCTGATATGTGGATAGCCAATCACGCAAAAACTGGAGATGTCGTTATAACAACGGATATTCCTCTTGCTGCAAAAGTGATTCAAGCTGGAGCAACGGTTTTGAAACCTAATGGTGAACGGCTGACATCCATAAACATAGGAAATGCCCTGGCCACTCGTGATTTGATGTATGACTTAAGAGCCGCAGATCCCTTCCGTCAGAGTGGCGGTAAGGGCTTTTCTAAAAATGATCGTTCTCGGTTTCTTGGCGCTTTAGATCAGGTGCTTCGAAAATAATANCTAATTTAATNNCAAGTTTAGATTNAGGTTAAATTACGCCTTCTGGTAAGTCGTATTTGGACGCGATGACGTTTAAGATAAACGTTAATGCAGCAAAATGATTGGATCAAATTCTTCGATTGGTGCGTTGTGGGCTCTTTTGGCCGCACTAATATTTTCTTTTAATGACATGCTGGTGAAGTTTTTAGCNGATGATTACGCTTTGCATCAGATAGTGTTCACGCGTTCTATCGTTTCTTGCTTTCTATTGGTAACCGTTGTGGTCCCATTAGCTGGTGGATTTGGGTTGTTACGAACCAAGCGTATAAAATTACACCTTCTTAGAGCTTTATTTGTAATAGCGGCCAACTTATTTTTCTTTACTGCTTTGGCCGACCTACCATTGGCGACAGTTGTGTCTATATTTTTTGTTGCACCTTTCTTAATAACNATTTTCTCAGTCNTGTTTCTTGGTGAAGTAGTTGGGATTTGGAGATGGGTAGCAATTCTTGTTGGCCTGATAGGTGTGCTATTTATAGTACGCCCGGGAACAGACACATTTACTATGACAGCTATTTTACCAATTTTAGCGGCCATATGTTATGCTGCTTTTCATATACTTACACGAAAACTTGGATCAGAGGAAAGTTTGCTGTCTTTGACTTTTTATGTCCCGNTGGTTTTTTTAGTTGTTGCTACAATAATTGGTTTAACAATTGGACATGGTAATTTTTCTGGTGGAGGAAATCGTTCACTCGAATTTCTATTTCGTCCATGGAAATGGCCTACGTGGTGGGATTTTGCTATAATGTCCTTCATTGGTCTTGGGATAACTCTAGCGGGAGCAGCAATAGCTCAGGCCTACCGAGTGGCTGAAGCCGCATTAGTTGCTCCCTTTGAATATACGGCTCTTATTTATGCTACGATCTTAGGGTATCTAATTTTTTCAGAGTGGCCAGATATTTTCAGTTGGATAGGAATGAGCTTAGTTCTTGCTTCAGGCTTAGTAATAATCTGGCGAGAGACTGTAAATGATAGTCCGAGGGTTGCACCACTTAATTCTCCACGTTAGCGATAGTGTAAACGGAGGTGGTTCATGACCATAGAAGCTGTTGTTTTTGATATTGGAAATGTGCTCATTGAATGGCATCCTGAACGCTACTTTGATCGTACAATAGGCTCAGATAAACGACGTGCCTTATTCTCTGAAGTTGATTTGCACGGTATGAATGATCGTATTGATCTAGGAGAAGGGTTTCGAGATGTCATTTATTCCGTGGCAGATGCTAATCCAAAATGGCGCGCAGAAATTCAAGATTGGCATGATAATTGGATCCAATTGGCCTCGCCATCGATTGATCATTCAGTTCGTTTGTTGAGGGCACTTCGNTCTTCNGGCATNCCTGTCTTTTCGCTAACTAATTTTGGTATCGAGAGCTTTGCATATGCTCAAAAGAATTATGACTTCTTGAAGGAGTTTGATCGTGATTATGTTTCGGGCCATCTGCGAGTGATNAANCCCGATCCTAAAATCTATGAAATTCTAGAGAAGGATTGTGGTATTGAACCGAGCAAACTTCTTTTTACTGATGATCGAGCTGATAATATAGAAATGGCCAAAAGCCGGGGTTGGCAGACNCATTTGTTCGAAGGTGCCCAAAGCTGGGCTGACCGATTAATGTCCGCCAACCTGCTTAAAGCGGAGCAAGCCCAATGACGCCTGCTTTAATTTCCTTCACTGAGGGCGAAGTGGGGTTAGACTGGCTCATGTTNGTTGANTACCTAATCAAGGGCCATCAACATAATAAGGCAGAGATAGAGGACCTTTTCTTATATCGNGGNTCGGATACTTTGTTAAGTCGATCAGCATGGATAGATGGAATGGGTTTGCTTACCAAAACAGCAACAGTGTTCCCAAAAAATAAAAAATCAGNACTGCCTATGATAGGTGGTGGGGTAATGCTATTTGATGATGTTAATGGNCAATTAGAGGCCGTCATTGATTTTTCTTTAATTACTAAATGGAAAACGGCTGGTGATAGTTTGGTAGCGGCTNTAGCATTGGCCCCAGCTACAGCCAAAGAGATTCTAATCGTTGGTGCTGGTACCGTTGGGTACTCATTATTTGAGGCGTTCAGTGCGGGATTTCCACATGCTAATTTTATAATCTGGAATCGAAGTCAGATTGCAGCACATACTTTTGCTAAAAAAACTGGTGCGAAAGTGGCGTCTGATCTGGAAATNGCCGTAAAGGAAGCTGATATTATTTTAACATGTACGATGACGATGGACCCTATTCTGAAAGGTGATTGGTTAGGTCCTGGTCAACACGTAAATATGATTGGCGCTTATCGCCCTGACATGCGTGAGGCTGATGATTTAGCNCTTCAAAAATCATTAGTTTTTGTAGATAGTTTTGAAACAACTTTAGGGCACATAGGTGAATTAAAAATCCCGTTGGAAAGTGGTGCAATATCACGAGGGCATGTTCGCGCTGATTATTACGACCTCAAATCTTTTAAGTCNGGGCCTAATGATATAACAATTTTTAAAAATGGAGGTGGCGCACATCTCGATTTGATGACTGCCCGCTATATCTTGGACCACTGGAAAAACTGAAAAAGTCACTTATCATTTTCCTAATGTATAACAAATTATTCNCCATGGCGTGATAACACAAAATCATGAATTACTTCATAAAAAGGACCGTTAGCATTTTCTTCAGAAATTCGTTTTGGGTCATCAATAAAATCAAATTTTGCCATTAGACTCTCTTTNACGCCAAAGACGGCATCAGAATTAATATAATCGTCGTCAGGATCAAATATATGNGTAACTAGAGTGTCAAATCCCTTTGCTTCTAAAATATAGTGTAGATGAGCGGGCCTANAGGGGTGTCTTCCGAGTTTAGCCAACAGCTGTCCNACTGGTCCNTCATCAGGAATTGGATAAAATCTGGGCTTTGCCCCCCAAAAATGATACTTGCCATCAGTACCGGTACGAAACACTCCGCGTAAATTAAAGTCTGGCTGAATACCTTTTTGTTGGACGTCATAGAACCCATCATCATTGGTTTGCCACACATCGATTTTGACCTGATTAATTGGCTTTCCATCTGTGTCTGAAATATTTCCCTTGATAAGCATTGGATGGCCTTTACCATCCAAGCAAATATTGTCCCCCATCATCTTTTCAGGCACGTCAGGGACATGAAATGGACCTAAAACTGTGCTTTCAGAAGCGCCGGATGGTTTACGGTTGTTGATTGCATCCACTAACATAGAAACGCCCATGATATCGCTTAACAAGATAAACTCTTGTCGCCAATCATCAGATTTGTGACCTGTTTGAGTAAGGAATTGTATTGCTTGGAACCATTCTTCTTGTGTAGGCTCGATCTCCTTTACTGCTGCATGCATATGGCGTGTAATTGTACTAATAACTTTTGCCAATCGTGGGTCAGTGGAGTCTGCTATTCGCGCAATGACGACATCTGCTGAGTTGTCTTCGGTGAAATAACCCAAGTTTTCTTCGTTCATAACTACTCCCTATTTTGCTAGGATTTGATTAAGGACTCGTTTGATTTCATCTTTGGGTTTGTCGGCTATGGTTTTACTGCGCCAACATACATGCTGATCAGGACGGGTCAAAATACAGCCTGAATCTGTAACCTCTCGAGCCAGTGCCCACGAGCCAGTATGGTCAACATATTCTTGGCGTGGACCAATAACATGGACATTAATTATTATTCCAAATTCGTTGGATAATTCTTTTGCCGCAGTGGCCCATGGTTCACCACCTAGTCCTGTGAAGAGAGAGAAAGTGCCGCCTCCAGCTAGATCTAGCGTGGAGTGTTTTCTGCCTGACGCGTCAAAAACCCAAGCATGTGGGAGGCGTGCACCAGGCCATGTTGTAGGTTGATAGTGCAATACTGCGTCTTTTTCAAAACTTGGTTCTAATTGACCGTCACACACTATTGCGCTGGAAGAATAGCGCTGGTTCATTTCAATTCCGTGCGCGTCAAACTCGTAACGTTTAAACGCAATAGCTTTGTTCAATGCGTCCCGCTG
Organism: Planktomarina sp.; assembly: GCA_002698165.1. Lineage (GTDB taxonomy): Bacteria > Pseudomonadota > Alphaproteobacteria > Rhodobacterales > Rhodobacteraceae > Planktomarina. The sequence continues at coordinate 34,951 of NZVF01000016.1, forward strand.
CACCTCGGCCTGAGCATCCGTACCGCAACGCGCATCCATGTTGGATTTGATCAATTCATAGTCGGTTCCACCAGTCATGCCCAAAGCTTCAAAAATTGGGCCAAATTCAGAAATTGACTGATTGGCCCTCGTAACAACTTGCTTAGCAATTGGTGCACGTTCCGTATCGTATGTCTCAAGCAAGGCTGAACCTGCTTGATTTTTTAATACGATTGCTAGTTTCCAGCATAGATTAAAAGCATCCTGGATCGATGTGTTGGAGCCCAGCCCGTTTGAAGGAGGATGGCGATGCGCAGCGTCGCCCATTATAAAAACGCGTCCTTTGCTCATCTTTGTTGCATACGCGTTATTTACAGTCCAAGTGTTAGCACTTAGTAATTCAATTTCTAATTTGGGATCACCAACTAGTTGACGTGCGACCTCTGTTGCCATTGCCTCGTCGACGTTAGGGGCTGGTTGGGTTACGTCATAACCCCAAACAATGAGCCATTCGTTCCAGGGGCGGATCATACGCACCAATCCCATGCCAATTCCACCTACATCCGCACCAGGCTGCATTACCCAATATAGAACCGATGGCCGATGTGCGACATATTTGGACAGATCTGCACGAAACAATATATTCATAGATCCGCCCACTCCCATTTTACCTTCGATTGGAAGGTTTTCGTTCTCTGTCACGAGTGAGTTTCCACCGTCCGCACCAATCAGATATTTAGATCTAATTTTCACTTCTTTTCCTGTTAATCGATCTAGACAAATCGTTGTCACACCTTCAGCATCCTGTTCGTGTTTTTTGTACTCCATACTCATGCGTGCTCTAGTGCCACGTTTGCAGGCGGTCGTGAATAACAATGGCTCCATGAAAGTCTGTGGAAGGTCATTCATGAAAGTTGGGCTGCTAAGTAAATGCTCTGCTTTAGACAACGGATGTGTCCCCCAACTGTTCATGCGTCCAATCTCTTCGCCTGCAAGGCTTTCACAGAAAACATTTTCGCCCATCAAATCCTGTTCGGTAGCGTGCAGATATGCCTCTGCTTCAACCTCATGACCAAGATCGCGTAAGACTTCCATTGTCCGCTGATTAGTAATGTGTGCTCTTGGTGTATTTGCAAGCCAATGGTAACGGTTGATCATCATATTCTCGATGCCATAGGTGGAAAGCAGAGCTCCAGAGGCTGCGCCAGCTGGACCTGTACCAATTATTAGAACTGCAGTTGTGATGTCTGCCATGGTAATTCCTTCAAATTTTAGAGTTCAAAACTCTTCTCGCTTAAACTTGTTGACCAAATTTTTTTGAGCACTGCTCCTGGATTTAAAAACTTGTAGTTTCGGTATTTGAATATCTAACTACCCGACTGGTTCATAAGTCAATCTCCAAAACCCCATTTGGATCTGCCGCTCTACTTTGGCATAAAATGACATTGTTTTCACGCTGCTTTTTTGAAAGTACGAAGTCTCGATGTTCAACCTCGCCAGACACTATTCCACATTTGCATACCCCACAGATCCCATCTGAGCATTTTAAATCAATGTGGATCCCATTTTCTATGAGTATGTCGGTAGCTGTCTTGTTGGCAGGGATATGAAATTTCTTTCCTGATCGGGCCAGCTTAAGTGTAAAGTCGTGGTTTTTGTAATCTGGTAACTCAGGTACTGAGAAATATTCGAGGTGTTGCGCTTCTTCAGGAAAACCTTGTTGGGCTGCGGCCTCCAGCACAGACATCATGTAAGGCTCTGGCCCACAGGTGTATACATGCCAACCTTTGGTGTAACCTGATAAAATTACTTCAAGGTCAGCTCGACTTCCCTGGTCTGTGATGTGAAGGTGAACCTTATCTGCCCAAGGTACTGTTTTTAGATCTTCTAAATAGCCAGCATTTTCCAGTTTTGAGGCAGAATAGTGAAATTCAAATTCGAAACCTTTAGTATGACATTCATGTGCAAATGCGATCATTGGTGTTACACCGATACCTCCACCCATAAAAAAGTGTTTTTTTGCATTTTTAGCCAAAGGAAAATGGTTGATCGGTTTGGATATAAAAATCTTACGCCCTTTAGTGAAAATTCGATGCATCAGTTTAGATCCACCACGCCCCTCTTCCTCTCGAAGGACCCCAATCTGGTATTTTGTTCGGTCCAAAGGATCGCCTGACATAGAATATTGACGAAAAAATTCTGGAGCCACCACAACGTCTAGATGAGCGCCTGCACTCCATTTTGGAAGTGGTTTGCCATCAAGTGGACTAAGTTCATATTTGGTTACATCAGAAGTCATATTTTCAGCTTTTGTGATTTCTACTCTAATTACTGGTGCTTCATTGTCGTTACTATATTCATGGGCAAGATTGCTGGTTAGTCCACGGTCAATGCGAGCCTGATACTCTTTTGCTGTTATCATTGCCTGATAAGCTTCAATCCCTTTTTCTCTATCCATTGGAAAAGGAAACGGCCAAGGATGTGGTGCAAGATTTGCAGGGTATACGGCAAGGGTTTGATCTTCATATTTTAGATCTAAATCAGTCTGTAATTCACGATAATTTACTGGATCCGTTTCTTGGTTGACCATATCAAAGCCGCCGCGCTTGTTTGCAACCATATCCCACCACCAACGTTTTTTGGGATTAATTCTCCCATTTCCAAGGAGATCGTCTGCTTTGGCCAAAGGACCTGCCATTGATGGTACATTCATAGCGATCCATCGAAGTGGTCGTTCGTGTTGAAGTCCTTCCATATTCCACGGGCAAGTTTTCATACACCGTCCACACATTGCACCACCCTTTTGTGTTATGCGGTATGAGGTACACTTCTGGCTGTCAGATTTCCAAATTTCATATCCATTGAACATCAATTTTGGACCTGCTGTTATTGCTCCAGCGGGACATTCTCGAGCGCATTTATTGCATGATTCACAAAAGGCTTGCATGCCAAAATCAATTGGTTTGTCATGCGTCATTGGCATATCAGTAGTGACAACACCTGATTTTAGTCGAGGCCCGAGAAAAGGGTTAACGATCACTTCACCAATTCTACTTACCTCGCCAAGACCGGACAAAAGAGCCAGAGGAGGCTGTAAAACTTCTCCATCTAAGCTCGAATGTACTCGAGCAGAAAAGCCCAAATTTCTTATTTGCTTTGCTACAACCCCACCTAACAGTGAGCATCTTAGATAAGCGCGCATTGATTGAGTTACCGAAATCCAGTCATCGCCAGATGACCCTTCGGTCGTATCAAAGCCTTGGTCCACGACCATGCTTATCGCATTGTTGTGAGTAGGATTGATAGGTTGTCCTAAAGCATCATGACTGTACCAGGCCCACTCAGGACAACGTGAAATACCAACTGCGTCTAAACCTAAAAAATAACAAGCAGCTTTAATCCCGTCAGCATTCTTTTGTTTATCATTGGCAGCATTACTTTTAGTATCAGCGCTCACACCATCTTGCAGTAGAACAAATGCACCTAATGGTCTACGGACAGCACGGCTCATTGGCGCTTTCTGAGCAAAGTGTCCGTTTGTAGCAGCTTGTTGATTTGCCTTGCCCATATCGCCAAATTGTGATCGCGCAAACATATCAGTGCGTTTAGGTACTCTCGCGACTCGCTTTTCATCTATGAGAGTGGTCGGCCTATCTACGCGTTTTAATTTTTCAAATGGATAGGCTCCATCAGCATAATTTCTTGTCGAATAAGGATCTAAAGTTATAGCATTTTTTGGACTGTCTTTTCCAAGTTTCCAAGATAGTCCACTGGTCAGGGATTTAGGCTGTTTTCGTAAGGAAACCAGTGGCTTGTCAGTAGCCATTTTGAAATTAGTAGTTACGGCAGAGATTTGAAATCGATTACTGACAAAAGGGTTTATAAGTTCACCATCTTCAACTGACGCCAGTCCTGCTGCGACTGCCAACCTATTTAAGTCTACATCACTAGATGAGCATGTGTGGGCTTTAGCATCATAGCCTAGAACGCGAAGGTAGCTGGCGATAATAATTGCTGTTTCAGCACCCAGTAATGATGCGCGGTGGGGTTGAGCATCAGAAATCCACTCATAACCTGGCTCTTCTGCATTAGGATCACGATGATAGTCATATAAAAGTGTTAGTGCATGAGTATGCCCCTCAATAGTGCGCGGTGGCGCGTTCATACTTTCTTTAAGATCTGCCATGATGACATCAATGCCTGAGGCCAAGGTTTTTGTTTGCTTGTATTTTAACTCTTTAGACAGACGATCAATTTCAGGGTTCCGAATTGGTTTATCTAGTAGCATTTTTTTGTCAAAAATACTGATACCAGCCATTGGTGCATCTTGGAAGTAAGCAAAAGACTTAATGTGCTTTGCACGTTCTATTAAGTCCTTTGGACAATTTGCTATTTCTTTGTTTATTAACCCGTCACGAATTGCATCTAACATTGCCTGATAGTCTGCCATTGCATTCACTAATGATTGAGGAGAAGTACGGGATTTAAAACTCACCGGTATCATCGGTGGCACATCGGACAAATCCACGGATTGATCTTCTCGTAGTAGTTTTTCGCATGGGAAGGGTCCTAAATGGAAAGGGCGTTTTCGTGTCGAAAATAATCGAACGTTCATTTTATTCTACCTTGCTACATGCTGAATTAGAAAATGGCAGCTAGTCACGTTTGCAAAAGTACGCCCAAAAATCTTATTAATGTCAAACGTGAATTTCACTAGGTAGACGCTTCGATGGATTTCTTTTTAAAGAACTCGTAATATAGTTCGAAAAGCCTAATTACTAATAAAATAAAAAAGGAGTAAAAGAATGTCTATAAGACCGGCAATTTCAACTAGTATTGCGCAACCTAAACTGGAAGGAGCAGGCGTTCACCTTCATCGTGCTTTTGGGTTTCAGGAACCACAAAAACATGACCCCTTTTTATTATTTGATGATTTTCGCAATGAATTTCCTGAGTCTTATGAAGCAGGGTTTCCCTGGCATCCCCATCGTGGCATTGAAACCATTACATATGTTTTAACGGGGTCAGTAGATCACAAAGATAGCCTGGGTAATAGTGGTACACTGGGAGCAGGAGATGTTCAGTGGATGACTGCTGGTTCTGGTATTATGCATCAAGAAATGCCCACTGGGAATTTGCAAGGGCAGATGCATGGATTCCAACTTTGGGCCAACTTGCCTGGCAGCATTAAGATGACATCACCTCGATACCAAGATGTTAAAGGCAAAGAGATACCGGAAATTACAGATGATGATGGTACTATAGTTCGTGTGATTACAGGAAAGTTTTGGGGCCAACACGGCCCCGTTGACGGAATAGCTGCAGATCCACTTTATTTGGATATCTGTGTTCCTGCCGGTCAATTTAAAAGATTTAAAGTCGATACTTATCGAAATACTTTTGCTTATATTTTTCAGGGCTCTGGAAAATTTGTGGATGCATCAAATCCGAAAGGTGTGTTACTCGAAAAAGAAGTTATGGGCCAAGAACTAAATATTCGTGATATGTCTGGAAATCGGACTTTAGTCCAGTTTGGTACGGGTGACGAAATAGTGGTTAGAGCTGGACCTCAGGGCTTACGTTTTTTGCTTGTTGCCGGGACACCAATCCAGGAACCTGTGGCTTGGCATGGACCAATAGTTATGAACACCAGAGAAGAATTGCATCAGGCATTTGATGATCTACAAAACAATCGTTTTACAATGCCTCATGATCATTAGATTACGGAGAGAAAAATGGGATTGTTACAAGATGGAAAATGGGTTGACCAATGGTATGATACATGCGCAACGGGTGGCCATTTTGTGCGTAAAGCACCACAATTCCGGAACTGGATAACGGTAGATGGAAATGCGGGACCAAGTGGTAATGATGGCTTCAAAGCCGAAATAGGGCGCTATCATCTTTATATATCTCATGCCTGCCCTTGGGCGCATAGGACCGCAATTTTTAGGTATTTAAAAAAATTAGATAGTATGATTTCAATCTCTGTTGTCCATTGGCACATGGCAGAGAGTGGTTGGACGTTTGATCCCGCAGAGGGGGTGATCTCTGATTCAGTTAATGGAGCACAAGCAGTGCATCAGATTTACACAAAAGCTGTATCGAACTACTCTGGTCGAGTAACTGTTCCAGTTCTTTGGGACAAAAAAACTAATACTATAGTTTCAAATGAGTCGTCTGAAATTATCAGGATGTTTAATTCTGCTTTTGATCAGGTTGGAGCTGCCCCAGGTGATTATTATCCTGAGGCTTTAAGGTCAAAAATAGATAGTCTAAATGAGAGAATTTATAACACATTGAATAATGGTGTTTATCGGTGTGGTTTTGCCACGACACAAAAGGCTTATGAAGAGGTGGTAGAGCCACTTTTTGCTACTTTGGATTGGCTCGAAAAAATACTCGCTATTAATCGATATCTTGTAGGAGAAAAAATTACTGAAGCTGATTGGCGATTATTTACTACATTGATCCGTTTTGACGCTGTTTATTTTGGACATTTCAAATGCAACGTGCGTCGAATAGCTGATTACCCTAATTTGTCGAATTATCTTTGTGACCTGTATCAATACCCTGGTATAGCTAAGACGGTAAATATGGATCACATAAAAAACCATTATTATGGAAGCCATGAAACAATAAATCCTTCAGGAATTGTACCTGTTGGCCCGGACATGCATTTCATGGAGCCCCATAATCGAGGATGAAGCTGGAAGTATTCAGAAAGCAATAAGGAAAAATTCTGATATTATTCTCAATTTTATTAATCAATCTAATTGCTCAAGAAATGCGGCTACACAAATTCTGAAAGATAAATTATTTGCGGTCGTAACATAGCGAGGCTATGCGCATTACATGAATTTAATTGATGTTTATTCTAATGCGGTTTCATCAGGAAGCCTTCAAGCTGACAGAGCTCAAGAAATTGTTTTGTCAGAGTTGCAGCGATTGTTTTCTGCTTTGAGTATACCTCGCCGCAAGTTTTGGTTCAAAAAACCACAGACGGCGCCTAAAGGTATATACATTTGGGGTGGAGTTGGATGTGGAAAATCTATGCTCATGGATATGTTTGCTCGAGGTTTAATTGAAAAAGTTCGACGAGTTCATTTCCATGCTTTCATGCAAGAGGTACATGCTGGGATCGCAGAAGCAAAATCAAAGGGTGTAGTCGACGCTATTAAACCAGTTGCTCGGAAAATGTCTGTTGGAATTCAATGCCTAGCATTCGATGAAATGCAAATTACAGATATCGCAGATGCCATGCTTGTTGGTCGGCTTTTTGAAGCTCTTTTTTCTTCTGGAGTTACGATAGTTGCCACTTCAAATCGCCATCCTAATGATCTTTATAAGGACGGCCTAAATAGACAGTTGTTTTTGCCGTTTATCGATATGTTGAAAGAAAAAATGGTGGTTCGTGAGTTGGCATCAACTACGGACTACCGGCAAAACCGAATGCTTGGGCAGAAAATTTATTTCAGCCCTTTGGGGATCAAAGCTACGACTGATATGGATGAGCTTTGGCTGCAATTAGCTGGGGGACCAGGTCAACTTTTGAGCTTAGAAGTGAAATCTCGCCAAGTTCATATACCAAGTTTTAGAAATGGAATTGCCCGTATTTCATTTTCTGAACTTTGTGGTCAGCCTCTTGGAGCGGCGGACTATCTAGCTTTGACTTCTGAGATCAAAGTTCTAATGCTTGATGATATTCCATCTCTGAGCCGTGATAATTCCAGTGAAGCTAAACGCTTTGTCACGTTAATAGACACAGTTTATGAGGCTCATATAGGTTTTATAGCGTCTGCTGCTGCTCCTCCTGAACAATTATACCTTGAAGGAATAGGCAGCTTTGAGTTTGAGAGAACAGCTTCTCGGTTGCGCGAAATGCAATCAAATGATTGGAACTAAAGCTGACTAATTTAATATTTTGCAATTGTTTAATATGTATTTTTGTTTTCTCGCAAAACATGGCCAGCTAGATACAGCGACCCGCAGATCAGTATGCGAGAACCGGGATAAAGCTCAGATAAATTTTTTAAGATTTGGTTAATATTTTTCCCTTGAAAGCATGTCAAACCGAAGCCATTGCCGACTTCCATTAACTCAATTTCTGATATGGCATTTGGAACATCTGGAATTGACAGAGCAGTCAAAGATTTACAGTGTTTTGAAATAGGTTTTAAAAAACCTTCAACCTCTTTAGTGTTAATCATGCCACATATGATGTGCGTATCGCGCTTTGGCAGGCTTTCTAATGTAGCAGCAATTGCTCGCCCAGCTGCGGGGTTATGCCCCCCATCTAACCAGATATCATTATGAGGCAGAGTATCAACTAATGAGCCAGTTTGAAGTCGTTCCATGCGGGCAGGCCATATGGCATCAGTTACCGCACCGGTACAATTAATTTTGTTCATTTTCAAACATCGCAAAGTTGCAATTGCAGCTCCTGCATTTTCTATTTGGTGGGGGCCTGGAAGAGAGGGGAGCGGTAAATCTAAGCGACCATTTTCATCCTGATATATCAAATTTCCAGCTTCAACATCCACGTGCCAATCTTGGCCATGAATTAACAAAGTTGCACCAACTTTAGCTGCCTGCTTTTCAATTATCTCACGTGCTTCGTCGTGTTGTGGGCCGATGATGGCAGTAACGCCTTGCTTTAAAATACCAGCTTTTTCATATGCAATTTTTGCAATCGTATCACCTAAAAATTGTTGATGGTCCAAATCAATCGGTGTGATAATGCAGGCCGCAGGTTTATTAACAACATTTGTTGCATCAAGTCGGCCACCCAATCCCACTTCAAGAATAGTATAATCAGCAGATACCTGTGAGAAGGCTCGCATCGCAGCGCATGTGGTGATCTCAAAATAGGTTATATTTTGACCATTGTTAGCTTCATAACAGGTATCAAGCTGTTGGGTTAAGGCTTCTTCAGTAATTAATTTGCCGGCTATTCGAATGCGTTCGTGGAATTTGGCTAAGTGAGGAGAGGTGTAAGCATGCACTAATTTTCCTGTGGCTTCCAAACCGGCACGGATCATAGCCTGCGTGCTGCCTTTGCCATTTGTTCCTGCAATATGAATAACGGGTGGCAGAGATAACTGGGGATTACCTAAATATTTTAAAAGCAACGAAACTCGGTCCAACGTCAAATCAATGACTTTGGGATGAAGATCCATCATCCGCTCTAGGATGTGGTCCGATGGATTTGATGTCACGTCAGTTTATCCGCGTTGATCGATTTTTCTTCTGGTAAGGGTTTCGGCAGGTTCCCTTTTATAGCGGGTGATTTCTTCAATAAAATTCGTATTATTGTTATTAACTCTTCACGCATTTGTTTGCGATGGGTCACCCGGTCTAGCATGCCATGATCCAATAAATATTCAGCGCGTTGAAAGCCTTCAGGTAATTTTTCACGAATAGTTTGTTCAATTACCCTTTGGCCTGCGAAGCAGATTAGAGCATTGGGTTCAGCGATATGTACGTCACCAAGCATGGCATAGGATGCAGTAACGCCACCGGTAGTCGGGTGGGTAAGCACCACGATATAGGGTAGATTTGCTTCTTTCAGCATTTGGACAGCAATTGTAGTCCGTGGCATTTGCATAAGAGACAAAATGCCTTCCTGCATTCGTGCACCTCCAGCAGCTGAAAATAGTATCAATGGTCTTTTTAATTCAACGGCTCTTTGTGCTGCAGCAATTATTGCGTTGCCAACATGCATACCCATAGATCCGCCCATAAATGAGAAATCTTGGCAGGCTGCGATTATGCCTGTATTGCCAATCTCACCTTCAGCTATCAACATGGCTTCTGTTTCACCAGTTTTTTTCTGAGCCACTTTTAATCGGTCAGGGTATTTTTTTTGGTCACGAAACTTAAGAGGATCAACGATTGGCTTTGGGACTTTGACGTCAATAAAAATACCTCCATCAAACAGTGCTTCTAGCCTTGAACGAGGACTAATTGCCATATGATGGTCGCATTGTGTACAAACATTTAAATTGTCAGAAAGTTCACGGTGAAACAACATCGTGCCACACTCGCCACACTTAGTCCAAAGGTTTTCTGGGACTTCACGACGCGAAAATAGCGAATTTATTTTTGGTCGGACGTAGTTGGAAATCCAATTCAAGTGTACTTCTTCCTATTTAAGCTGTGTTTTAGGACAGTTAATCACCTGTACAGTTAAATGCAACTTAAGTACGCATAACAAGCCGTACAAAAAGATAGGCCACTAAAATACCTAGTGCCTCCTTCGGTAAACGAGTGATCAATTCAGCTGTATCTATCACTGAGAAAGGGTAAACGTAGAGACTTAGACCACCTAAAAAATCTTCTAGACCAAAAACGGCAAGGGCNATGAAATTGTTTGTAAANTGAAAGGCTATTGCAGGTCCGAGGGTACCGCTACGGGCTGTGAGGTCTGCTGCTAATATTCCAAAGGCCACTGCCCACAANGCGGTCCATTGAGCAAAACCACCCATCGCAGTCGGGTTGTAATGCAATAAACCAAACAAAATTGATGGAACCAGTATCCAAATAATTTTTGGTGCTCCAAGGGCTGCTAATTGGCTTTGAAAATAACCTCGAAATAATAGTTCTTCCGCACTNACTTGAATTAGTATCAGCAGTAGCGTGATNGGTAGTAATGATAGCCACAGGAAAACGGAAAGTTGCTGATCAAATTCTTCGAAGATAAATATAAAAAAAATAGTAATGACAATATAAATTAATAAGCCACGCATAGCGCTTAAAAATTGTGAACTAGTCATTGCAAGTCCACCCAATAGCTCCATCAGAGTTTGTTCGTGCAATAACATTGCAACAAGTCCAACCGCAATAATTAGAAAGCTAAAGCTGCCAAGTATGGTTAATGTTTGGCTGGGCGAAAGAACGCCTGATGGAATAGTTAAGTGCTGAACCCACACATTGCCCATAAGCACAGTTATTAAAAGGCCAGCTATTATAAGTAGGATAGCATAAATGATAATCGTAATAAGCAATCCAAAAATCAGTCGAAAGATACCAGACTTTACGCGGGCAGGTGCAACAAGTCGTTCGTATGGTTCATAAGACATGCATGCCTTCTAAATTGTGTTAAAGGACAAAGAAAGAATTTATTTAATATTAAACAGAGTGTTAGTTTATATTGATGAGCCTCAAGCATGTTTCACACAGTAACTCTAGCTGAATAGAATTACATATCTAACATATTAAACATTATGAGTATTTGATGTAAGCTTATATTTTTAAAAATAGTGGTTGAACTGTTGGCTTGCCCATCTGGGTCTCAACGCATACACAATTGTGGAGATATTCAGAAGAAAGTTCCATAATGAAAAAGCACGTGTTTGATAAATCTACTTTACCGAGCCGCCATGTTTCCATAGGTCCGGCCCGCGCTCCACATCGCTCGTATTATTATGCAATGGGCATGACGTCTGACGAGATAGCGCAACCATTTATTGGAGTTGCAACGTGTTGGAACGAGGCAGCACCATGCAACATTTCTCTTAATCGACAAGCTCAATCAGTTAAAATTGGAGTCAAGTCAGCAGCGGGTACTCCACGTGAGTTCACAACAATTACTGTGACTGACGGGATAGCCATGGGTCATGAAGGAATGCGTTCCTCCTTGGCGAGCCGTGAAGCTATAGCAGATACTGTCGAACTAACCATGCGGGGCCATTGTTATGACGCCATAGTTGGTCTTGCAGGTTGTGATAAATCGTTGCCAGGNATGATGATGGCAATGGTGCGTTTGAATACGCCATCCGTATTTATTTATGGTGGCTCGATACTGCCTGGTAGAATGAATGGAAAAGATGTGACGGTTCAAGATGTATTTGAGGCTGTTGGACAACATCAAGCGGGTAACTTGTCAACGTGTGAGCTGGAGAAACTTGAGGCTGTGGCTTGCCCATCAGCTGGTGCCTGTGGAGGGCAGTTCACGGCTAATACCATGGCCTGTGTGTCGGAGGCTATTGGCTTAGCTTTNCCTAATTCCTCGGGTGCGCCTGCACCGTATGAGTCTCGTGATCAATATGCGATTGCGTCAGGTGAAGCAGTCATGAACTTGCTCGAAAAGAACATTCGTGCACGCGATATAGTTACTATGAAGTCATTAGAAAATGCAGCGCGTGTTGTCGCTTGCACAGGTGGATCAACAAATGCAGGTCTGCATTTGCCCGCGATTGCACATGAAGCGGGCCTTGAATTTTATCTGGATGACGTGTGTGAAATATTTCGTGATACACCCTACTTTGTCGATTTGAAGCCTGGTGGTCAATTTGTAGCCAAAGATCTTTATGAGGTTGGTGGTGTTCCAGTAGTAATGAAAGAACTCCGTAAAGCTGGCTTGATGCACGAAGATTGTATAACTGCAACTGGCAGGTCAATGGGNGAAGAGCTTGATTTAATTGAACGTGAAGCTGATGGGAGAGTAATTTATCCTGTCCAAGATCCGATTACAAAAACTGGTGGTGTTGTAGGTTTAAAGGGTAATTTGGCTCCAGAAGGTGCGATTGTAAAAGTAGCTGGTATTAGCCCAGAGCACCAAATCTTTACTGGACCAGCTAGAGTTTTTGAATGTGAGGAAGATACATTTGAAGCAGTAAAAAAACGTGAGTACAAAGAAGGTGAAGTTTTAGTTATTCGTAACGAAGGTCCGTCTGGTGGTCCTGGAATGCGAGAGATGTTGGCTACTACGGCAGCCCTATCAGGTCAGGGCATGGGTAAAAAGGTGGCGCTAATAACTGATGGACGATTTTCTGGCGCNACGCGCGGGTTTTGTGTTGGGCATGTGGGCCCTGAGTCGGCGCACGGTGGCCCTATTGCACTGATTGAAAATGGTGACATAGTTACGATTGATGCTATTTCTGGAACGCTTTCAGTTGACCTCGATGATAAAGAGTTAGAACAAAGAAAGGCCAATTGGAAAGGTCCTCGNGAAACACTTTATGCCAGTGGGGCTCTTTGGAAGTACGCACAACTTGTTGGTGCGACTTACATGGGAGCAGTTACACATCCCGGTGCAAAAGTGGAACGCCATGTATATATGGATCTCTGAACTACCTGAGGGCCCGCAATTCAGCCTTAATGTCTTAGGTAGATAAAAGTTAGTTATTTGGCAGCAAAACCACTTCGACCCGACGGTTCATTTCACGGCCATTAAGGGTTTGGTTGCTGGCTACTGGAGCAAAATAACCAACCCCATCAGCATTAATACGATTAGGTTCAATATCTGGAAATTTCGAGTGCAACAGCGCCTGAACAGCGATTGCTCTTTGTTTTGATAGCTCTAAATTTTTTTCCAGAGAGCCGCTAGAGTCTGTATGTCCCACTAAAAGGATTGATTGATTGGGTTGCTCCCGCAAATAGTCCACTAAGGCAATTAGTGAGGGAAATATATCTCTTTTCAATTTGGCTGCACCAGCTTCAAATTTAAGGTCTGTTAAGATGAAATGTCCGGTCTCAGTAAGCTGACTTTGTAATTGTTCAGGGCCTGTTGGAATAGGCAGTGCTGAGAACTTGAGATCAATATTTTGTGTAGGTCGAATAGTTGTCAATTGCATGTGTGTCTGCTTTAATGATTGGCTAATTAAAAGCCACGCAGCTTCATTACTCCCCTTCTGAACACTAATAAATAAGTAGTTTCCTAGATCAACAAACATATCAGGCGGTGGCATAACTTTTAATGAAAACCGAAAGTCAAATCCCCCACAATACTGATCCGAACACTGTAAACTAAGTGTATAACCTTGTTTTAGAAATTGTGGCAAAATGGCTGCGGCGATGACATCAGGTTTTGACGATACTTCTGAACGGAAAGCTACTTTGGTTAAAGCGCCTGTAAATTTTTTACTGGGAACTACGGATCCGTCCCATACGTCTAGGGGTAACAGAAGTGTGTCCAATGCGCTCTCTACCTGTGCAATTTTTTTTAGCCCAGCNGGAGTTTCTAGCTCAAGTGCTTGAATGTGTAGAGGGAACAGAAAAAGAAGGGTGGTCAATCGTAACATTGGTATCCTAACGACTTTGCGAATGATACTCTGAATTTGGTTGCATATCCGTCGCACTAGCTATCCGGTTAGTCATATTGAAAAATCCAGTCACTGCAGCAATATCCCAAATATCGCGTTCTGAAAAGCCGGCNACTCGTAATTTATTTCTATCGAGTTCTTCAATTTGATGGCTTGTTTCGGTCATGAGTGCCGCAAAATCAAGCATTGCCTTATGGCGTTGATTTAATGATGCCGTACGATAATTCATAACCAATTTCTCTCCAAATATTGGATCACCTGAGAGTTTTCGAACAGCCGCTCCATGCGCGGTCATACAATAAAAACACCTNTTAATTGAAGATACAACTACGGCGATCATTTCTCTTTCGAGTTTTGAAAGTCCACTTTTTGCAAGCATAACGTCATTATAAAATGCAGTAAAAGCATTCAGTTTGTCGATATCAAATGCATATGCTTGCAATACGTTTGGAACAATTCCTAATTTTTNCTTGCAAGTATCAAAATATTTTTGTGTTGGTTCTGGAAGGGGTTTGGCCATTGGTAGATCAAGAGCTGTTGGTTTATCTGTCATCAACTTTCCTTAATTCGGTAATGATAGGTTGTGGTTGGTTCCATGTTCATGGAGCGATACAATTTATTTGCAGGGACATTATTTTTCGTAGTCATCAGGCTCATGTAAATAGCGCCATTTGCCTTTGCCCAACTGGCTGCTTGTGCCATTAACTTCCTAGCAACGCCTTTCCGCCTATTTTTCTGAAGAACTTCTACTGCGTGAACCATCCCGATATCATCTTTTATTGCGACAAAAGCTGTACCGGCAACCGTATCTCCGTCTCGCGCCAAGAGACCTGTTTTAGGACCTGCCACTCGATCCATTACCTTTACACGAGCATCCCCTATACCTCCCGCCTGCCAAATTTCACGCATAATTTCTAATGGTTCCCACACTTGGTATGTCTGCGCCACTGGTGTCGGCTCTGATACCAGTTTTAAAATGTCGCAAATGTAAATTATGGATCGATCCACGATACTGTAGCCACGGGTTTCTAAAGCTACGTCTAGTTCGTAATCTTCTTCGAGGATCATAAAAAGTTTATCTTGGCCGAGAGCTTGCATTTTATCTTCTGCAACCTCAATAATTGGAAGCTTATTTTGCACTTTTGTCGTTGCCGAAACACGTTTTCCACCGCCAGCGCCATATCGAATTTTCCAGCCGCCCTTTTGTGTTATGGAATGGGCAGGCCAAGTGGCATCTGTGGCCCTTAGTAATTTTCTTGCATTGGGTAAACTCATTTTAAAAATTCTGTTTTCAAACGTTCTATGGCCTCTTTAAGTACTGCAGCGTCATGCCCTCGAAGTACAATATTTGCGCCATAAAGACCGTTATGTTGGAATGGATAACAACCAACTGATAAATCAGGAAATGCGTCTGCTAGTTTCGAAAGTGGCGCCGCTATATCACCCTCGCCTTTTTCCACCCTATAAGTCTCGGACATCAACGGCTGCCCACCGATTATATTAGGTAAAACACTTGCGAGCATTGCTTTAAAAATGGATGGGACTCCTGCCATTACGTGAACATTTTTCAATGTAAATCCTGGTGCTTTACTTACCGGATTATCGATTAAAGTAGCTTTATTAGGAATCCGCGCCATTCGTAATCGCGCATCATTTAGTGGCAAGTTTTGAGCATCATAATGTTGCTGCAAAATGCTTCTTGCATCCTCACGAATGTCAATGTTTGTATCAAAAGCTTTTGCTATAGAATCTGAGGTAATGTCGTCATGTGTTGGCCCAATTCCACCACAAGTGAACACATGTGTATAATTATTACTAAGGTCGCGTACAGAATCTATTATTGCACTGGCGTCGTCACTTACGACCCTTACTTCTTTTAGATTTATTCCATGGGCTGTTAGCTGTCCGGCTAAATAATATGTATTTGAATCTTGAGTGCGGCCCGATAAAATTTCATCGCCAATCACTAGCATTGCGGCGGTTGGATTCGTCATTTGTTATCCTTGCATCCAAATTCAACCCATCTATAAGCTTACTGGTCTTGCTTTCAAACCCCTCATATTCTGAGTGCTTTTCGAAATTTAAAAAAATAGTGTTGGTGTAATTCAACTTAGCGCTAAAGGTATTTGTAGTTTTTCATTGCAGTGTGTCTGGTCCAATCTAAATGTATCTACTATATGAAGTCATTATCTAAGACAGGAGTGGCCTTTTGAATTCAACCCGTGGACGACTGACTAAAGATGGCATTCGAATTTATGAACCAAAAGATTTTGTTTGTATGGCGAAAGCTGGTCATGTAGCAGCTACGATCCTTGATGAAATTGCACCCCATATTTTTGTTGGGCAAACCACGGGTGAAATCGACCGGATCATTACCGGCATGGTGATTGCTCATGGCGCGAAATCTGCCACCATTGGCTATAAAGGATACCAACATGCCAGCTGCATCTCGGTAAATCATGTGGTATGTCACGGGATCCCAGCTGATAAGCGCATTAAAGAGGGAGACATTCTTAATATTGACGTAACGGTCATTTTGGATGGTTGGTTTGGAGATACTAGTCGTATGTACGTGGCTGGCAAACTTGCCCGTAGATCAGAACGATTGATTCAAGTAACTCATGATGCACTTTTTAAGGGGATTTCGGCAGTAAAGCCGGGGAATACTTTTGGCGACATAGGAAATGCCATTCAAACTTATGTGGAAGAGCATCGCATGAGCGTTGTTAAAGATTTCTGTGGCCATGGTCTTGGTCAAGTATTTCATGCTCCCCCAAATGTTTTACATTATGGGCGACCTGGAACTGGGCCAGTACTGGAGGAGGGTATGTTTTTTACAATTGAGCCAATGGTCAATTTAGGTCGCCCGGAAACTAAAGTTTTGGCAGATGATTGGACTGCAGTGACACGGGATAAATCATTATCTGCACAGTTTGAACATTCTGTTGGTGTGACTTCACAAGGGTTTGAGATTTTCACCTTGTCACCAACTGATACTTTCCACCCAACTTACAAGTGATCTAATGTTAGGAGCGTGGTCTTCTTAGTTTAGAATTGCCGCCCACATTCGGTCTCTCTTTGGGCTGCCCTTTACGCCAGTCGGTTTTACCTCTCTTCTTTTTGGCTCTTTTGCTGTGCCTTGCTGCCTCTGGAATGCGGTTTTTATCCGCACCTTGTGGCGTATCAGCAGTTACATTATGAATTTTACGCTTTTTAGATTTAGGCGTTGGCGTCTGCATCTCTGGGCTATCGTTGGTTGGATCCCATCGCCCCTTTAATTTTAGGTTTTTATTAGATGATGGTTTTCTATCCTGAATTTTACTATTTTCTTCTGTTCGGTCACGCCGTTGCTTACCCTTTGTCCAGCTGCTACTCTTATTTCGCGAGCTATCTCGATTAGTTGCTCGCTTGCGTTTAGTTTTGTGCGTTTCGACACCGGGTACAAGATCCCAACGACGACCACTCGCAATTGGAATCTCGGCCGTTAATACTTTTTCGATATTCTTTAATTCGTCCATCTCATCAGGCGCCACAAAAGAGATTGCACGTCCATCGCGCCCTGCACGAGCCGTCCTGCCTATACGATGAATGTAGTTTTCTGAAACATTGGGTAAATCATAGTTATAGACAAAGCGAACATCTGGGATATCCAATCCACGAGCTGCCACATCGGTTGCTACCAAAACTTTAATTTTTCCATTACGCAGAGCATCAATAGCTTTTTGTCGTTGACTTTGAGATTTATTGCCATGCACAGAGTCCGTCTCAAACCCTGATCTTGAAAGTGCTTTCATTAACCGTTCAGAACCATGCTTTGTTCGAGCAAAGACGATTGCTGCTTCCTTTATGTGCCCGGACAGTTTTTCAATTAAGAAATCTGTTTTGGCGGTACCTGCGAGGAAATGTACTTCTTGAATAATTTTATCTGCAACTTCACCAGGGCGTGAGACTGCCACGCGCTTTGGGTTTTTTAGATATGTATTCGCTAATTCAGTCATATGCTTTGGCATGGTTGCAGAAAACAGCATGGTTTGACGGTTAGACGCCAAAAGTGGAGCAATCCTGCGCAAGGCGTGAATAAAACCAAGGTCTAACATTTGGTCTGCTTCATCGAGCACTAGAAAATGGGTCTTAGACAAATCAACTGCTTCTCGATCAAGTAAATCAATTAAGCGCCCTGGTGTTGCTATTAATAAGTCAGTACCGCGGGCCAGTCGGTTAATTTGCGCTTTAATGCCTAAACCACCCACCACCAAATTAACCTTGATATGTGTTCCCTGTGAATAGGATAAAAGGTTGTCTTTAATTTGCCCAGCCAATTCACGTGTGGGTGCTAAAATTAAACCTCTGACAGATTTTTTTTCTGGCTTGCTTCCNTCTTTCAACAAATGATGCATGATTGGCAATCCAAATGCNGCTGTTTTTCCNGTACCAGTTTGCGCTAAGCCCATAACGTCTTCGCCTTTTAACGCATGTGGAATTGCCTGAATTTGTATTGGAGTTGGATCTTTGATTCCTTGTTCGGTGAGCTTCTTAACTAAACGGGGCATCAATCCTAGGTCTTCGAACGTCATACTGACCCCTTTACGTTTCGGCACATGAATGGCGGATTACTTTGATCATGGAGCGGAATTGCTCTCTAAACGTAACTCGCACTACCACGGATGAGCCTTGGTTCCGATCAGTTAAAGTGAAGCAAAAGCAATCAAGAAAGCTAACTGGACCTTCTGGCAGGTAGGTGCTGTTTAGCTGAAAGTCAATCTTTGAAAAATTATGGGAATCAAAGTGCTGTAAGAAATGTGATAGTCGTGCCACCAAATTTTCGGCTATCTGTTAATTGAAAACCATTAGGGACGATCTTTTTTGACTCTTCAAATATGACCATCGTTCCCGCCATTATCCAGCCTTTTGATATGGCGCTTTTTAGTGCCAGCTCGCCAAGTCCTTGGCCATAGGGAGGATCCAGAAAGACTAAATCACACCGTTCGCCAGGGCTAAGCTTTGTTGCATCCTTAGAAAGTAGCCTTGTACGGTCCGANCAATTTAGCAATTCAACATTTTTTTGAATTATTTTTTGGCATACTTGAGCTTTTTCTACAAAAGTGACGCTTTCCGCNCCTCTGGATATGGCNTCGAGTCCTAACGCACCTGTGCCGGCAAAGAGGTCAAGAACAACNAGATCATTAAAATCCAAATTATTCTGTAGGACATTGAAGAGACTTTCACGTACCCGATCTGATGTTGGACGTAATCTTACTCCAGAGTCGCCTTTTCTCAATTCTGTTAGCTTTAGGCCCCGATTTTTTCCTGAAATTATTCGCACTACGTCAAAAGGTCTTTTAAATTGACCTTAGGATTGGCAACAATTTCTGGATCTGCAGTCAGGCCTGCTTCGATTAGGCGTTTTGCAACCATATATGCTCTAGGGTCGTTCATAGCGTCAACTGCTAATAATTTTTCAGACCGGTAGTACCAGTGAGATTGTGCAGTATCGTCATTTCTCACAACTATATCTGAATAGCCTGCGTTAAGTCCTGCAATTTGTAGCTTGATTTCATATTGGTCAGACCAAAACCAAGGAGTTGCGGTGTAATCTTGTTCTGCGCCGAGCATGTTGCTTGCNACAACTTCAGCTTGATCAATAGCATTAGGAACGCTCTCTAACCTAATCCTGGCACCTTGAAACGGAAAGCTCGTACAGTCCCCTGCGGCCCAAATGTCTGGTGCCGATGTACGGCCCTGACTGTCAATTTCAATTCCGTTGTTTAGGTTGATACCAGCTGCTTCCGCTAGGGTCGTCTCGGGTAGAATCCCGACTCCAACGATTGCAAAATCAATATCGAGTGTTTTACCATTACTTAAAATTGCGCTCNGTACATGATCCTCACCTACTAGTTGATCAAGTCCGACACCCTCCATTATTGTAACACCGTGATTGACGTGTAATTTGCGAAAATAGTCAGAAGTTTCTTTACAGGCGACGCGTTTCAGAATTCGGTTGGACATTTCAACCAGAGTAACTTTCAAGCCTTTTAATGCGGCGACCGCGGCTGCTTCCAGCCCAATGTATCCCCCTCCAATAATTAAAACACGGCTCCCCTCGTCAAATGATGATTGCATAGCATCTACATCAGCTACACTTCGCACTGAAAATACACCATTAAGTTCACCGCCAATGCTTTTTGGTAAAAGACGGGGAGTTGAACCTGTGGTTAATGCTAGTTTATCGTAACTGAGAGTTTCATTACCGACTTGGATTATTTTTTCTATTGGCTTGATGATATCGACACATGTGTTTAGCCGAAGGTCAATTTCTTGTTCACCATAAAAGTTTGGTGGNCGTAGAAATAGTCTGTCTAATTTCATCTCCCCTAAAAGATACTTTTTGGAAAGGGGTGGACGTTGATATGGAGGTATTGCTTCGTCTCCGATAAGAGTTATAGCGTCGTTGTATCCTAATGCCCNTAATTTTATTGCCATTGACGATCCCGCTTGACCCGCTCCAATAATTATAATTCCGGACATAGCTCTAACCCTATGGTAATTTATNTCGTTTATTCTATGNTCAATTCTAAAGAAGTTGCAATCAAACTAAGGTGTAAAATTGGTAATATCTGTAGGAAATCGGCTTCCGTCTTCTTCATTAGTACGAATGACTGATAGTGGCCTGGAGCAAACAACAATAGATCAGCTTACGGTGGGTCGCAAAGTTATTTTATTTGGACTTCCAGGAGCATTTACACCAACGTGTTCAACATCACATGTTCCCTCGTTTATTCGTACTCATGAGGCGTTATTAGCCAAGGGTGTGGACGAGATCGTGTGCATATCTGTAAACGATGTCCATGTACTATATGAATGGTCCAATGTAACTGGAGCAAAGATTGCTGGTATTTCTATGTGGGCAGACCCATCCAGTGAATTTACAATTGCTATTGGCATGAATTTTGACGCNCCAATTGTTGGTTTGATGGGCCGCTCATCCCGTTATTCGATGCTAGTGGATGACGGGGTCGTACAGATATTTAATCAGGAAACATCTACTAGTGCCTGTGATCTTTCGACAGGCGAAACAATGTTGGCATGCATTTCGTAGTAGACTACAAATAGCTTAACTTGCCGCTTCATCCATAAGTTTAGCTAATTTNACATCGAGATCTGAGAGACCATTGCATGANTGCGTAGTCAAAATTACNTGCACTCTATTATAGGTATTTGACCATTCTGGATGGTGATCAAGTTGTTCAGCACANAAAGCAATTTCGCTCATCCAAGCCCATGCTTGTTTAAATGATTTAAATTGAAAATCTTTTGTTATCGCGTCGCGTGTATCGAGTAGCAACCAATTGGCATCGAATAAAGGTTGTAGTTCTGTACGGTTTAAAAGTGCTGTTGTCATTGTTGTTCCTCAATTTCTATCTTTTTGAATGGACCATANCTATTTAATATGTTGATTTCCCTATTAACTTCTTTTCCCTCAGCCACTAAATATTTTGCCACTGCTTCTGAAAAACCCTGGTCCGTGAACCAATGTAGTGAATGAGTTGNAACTGGTAGATATCCTCGAGCAAGTTTGTGTGACCCTTGAGCGCCAGCTTCAACGCTACCTAACTGATTTAAAATAGCAAAATCAATTGCCTGATAGTAGCAAAGCTCAAAATGTAAACAAGGAAAATCTTGTATACAACCCCAATAACGGCCATATAGAGTGTTTCTCCCAATAAAGTTTAATGCGCCAGCAACGTAAACACCCTCGATTTTGGCCATTATCAACAATATATCTTCACGTAGATTATTGTGAGCCTCATCAAAGAATTGCCGCGTTAAATAAGGTGTCCCCCATTTTCGATTGCCCGTATCTTGATAAAACGTCCAAAAAGCATTCCAATGGTGCGGTTGAATATTATCACCAGTCAGGATTTCAATTTCACCTCCAAATTTATTGGCATGCAACCGTTCTTTACGGATATTTTTTCGTTTACGGCTGCTTAGGTGTGCAAGAAAATCATCAAAACTTTTATATTGGGAGTTTAACCAATGAAATTGTTGAGTTTGACGCTTGTGAAGACCCATTTGCGTCCCAACTTGCAATTCCGACTCTGTACAAAATGTAATATGTAGAGATGACAGTTTGTTTTGTGTTACCAGTTCAAGCGCTCCTTGCAATATAGCTTTTTGCGCTATATCGGCGTGTTCCTCAACGACTAGAANTCGTCGACCAGTGGCTGGAGTATGTGGCACGGCCATCTGTAGTTTTGGATAATAATTACCACCGGCGTTCTCATAGGCATGAGCAAAATTGTGATCAAAAATGTATTCGCCTTGACTGTGTGTTTTACCATAGAGGGGAGCTACGCCAATTGTTTCCCCATGCAGTTTTACCTGTAAATAGTGCGGTGACCAACCAGTGCCGTGACCAACTGAATTACTATCCTCTAATGATTTTAAAAAACGGTATGTTGTAAACGGATCTATTGGGCGACCTTCGGAAGCTTCTGGGCAAGCACATTTGTCCCAGTCTGCTTCCGAAATTTGCGCGAGGCTTGTCACCACATTAATTTCAGTCTTTATCTCTTTATCCAAGTTATTTCCTTAACATAACTTAATTTAGAGATGCGGTGTGCTGTAAAAACGTCAAGCCAAATAACCCTCAAAAGTTATGTTGTCTGCAATTTTTCTAGCTTTTTGTTCAGCCTCTAAAGATTGAATTGTCCAACAAAGGATTGGTATATCAATTTTTTCAAGAACTGAGCTTTTTAAATCTTGTAAATGTTTTTGGTTGTGAGAAATGAAGCAAGCTCCAACCCTTTCTAGGTCAGTCATGTTACGTAAGTTACTGCGGACGGATTGCTTGATGCTGGGCCAGTCTTTCGCTTTAAATCTGTCGGTTACCAAGCCTACTGGTATATCAGTACTATTTTTAGCAAATGCTGCTATAGAATTTGGGTTAAATGACATAACTGCTACATCGCCTGAATAGTTTTTTAATGCTTGAGAAACTTTAATTTCTAGTGGGCCCACATTATTGGATAGACCTCCATCTTGATCTTTGATTTCGATAAGAAGGGGTACTTTTCCGGAGATTTGTGCTAAAGTCTCTTTCAAAGTAGATATGGTGTCTGATCCACCTCGTAATGTTAATCTTGAAAGGCGCTCTGCATCATGTTGCGCAATTGCACCTTTTTGATCTGTTAACCTATCAAGATGATAATCATGGAAAACCATCGGTAAGCCATCACTGGAGAGTTGCACATCAATTTCTATACCATAGCCGTATGCAATTGCTGCCTCGATAGCAGCATGGGAGTTTTCTGGACGCCCTTCTCGAATATTGTGTAACCCTCTATGTGCAATTGGACGGTCCAGTAAACTTGTAGGAAATTTTGTCATCTAATTTGAAAAATGCCCTCGATTTCAACAGCAACGCCCATAGGTAATGAAGGAGCAGATACAGCTGACCTGGCATGTTTGCCAGCCTCGCCTAAGGCTTGTCCCAAAAAATCTGATGCCCCATTTATTACCTTTGGTTGCTCAGTATAATCTGTGGTGGAATTTACAAAGCCCATCAGTTTTACGGTACGAACAAGACGGTCTAGGTCACCATTGCAGGCTGACTTTACCTGTGCCAACAGTGAAATAGCGCAAGTCTGTGCTGCTGCTGCGCCCGCCTCTGTTGTCATCGTGTCACCTAGTTTTCCGGTTATAAAGCCGTTTGAATCTTGGCTCACTTGCCCGGAAACATATACTAAGTTACCTACTTGAACATAGGGTACGTAATTTGCTGCTGGCACTGGTGGATTCGGTAGCTTGACTCCCATTTCATCAAGTTTCGCTTCGAACTTTCCGGTCATGACTTTGTCCCCTCTATTTATTAATGGTTAAGTGCTATGTAGTAATATATTTTTTACGTCGAAAATTATACTTTATTGATTGCGCATCATTACACTACATTTTATTAGATACTGACGGTTTGTTTGTAGGTTTTTCTTTGACTGAGCAAGTTATAATTCGCTATCGAAAGTGATTTTAGCTCCCANGCAGTGCGCTGGTAGCTATTTAAAGACTGTAATTGGGTGGTTGTATGGTTTTTCCGAATTATCGGCTTNTNGTGTTTTCNATTTTGGGAGTAATTTTGTTTGTTTTGGCTTCTGGCAANGCTCTAGGTNGCTCTGNNAATGATCCGTTAGAACGTATTAATAGAAAAACACATGTNTTNAATAAAGCAATTGATAAAAATTTTATTTCNCCAACATCAATGGTTTATAGCAAGATNCTTCCTGANTCTNTCGAAAATAGTGTGAGCAATTTTTCNGGTAACCTNNGTCTGCCGGGTAAAATAGTAAATAACGTTTTNCAACTTGACTTTTCAGCTGCTGGAAAAAACACAGCACGTTTTCTAATCAACAGCACGGTCGGATTTTTAGGAATTTTTGATCCGGCAAGTAGTATGGGAATATANAATAGCAATACTGATTTTGGCCAAACATTGTATGTGTGGGGTTTTTCTGANGGCTTTTATATCGAATTACCATTATTTGGNGCTTCCAATGCTAGGGATGGCGTCGGACGGTTTGTTGATTTGCTTCTACTTGATCCACCTGGATATGTNTTNAAGGAGCCGGAAATTACATANCGTTCAATTGCTGGNGTGGGAGCCTTATTACAAACCCGTCAGATTTATGGTGACCAAATCGATGCAGTTCTTTATGAAAGTGCTGATAGTTATGCTCAAAATAAATTAATTTATTTGCAAAGTCGGCGGTTTCAATTGAAAGATGACACGAACGATGAATATTTTGATCCATATTTAGAATGACTAATCAAGTTTATCCACGGCGTCTAATTTTGTTTGGTCTTGCATCTATACTTGCCGCTAAACCGGCGTTGGCAATATCTAAGCGCAACGCAGTTGCGCTCGTTGAAGACCTTGTTGCAGATATTACCTCAATGATTAGGTCGGAAAAGACAGATACGGAGTTAACCGTCTTATTTGAAAGCATCGTCAGCAAATATGCCGATATGAACGTAATTGCCCGCTCTACACTGGGTCCACGTGCGCGAACAGCTAGTAAGCCTCAATTGCAAAAATTCAGAAAAGCATTTCAGGGTTATTTTGCTCGCAAATATAGTAAACAATTTAAAGGTTTTTCTGGTAATCAAATTATTTTAACCAACAGCAGAGACCGGGGAAAATTTTTCGAAGTTAGCGCAAGTATAGACGTTGAGAGTTCTGCAAATGTTGACGTCACATTTCGCGTTTCTGATCGCAGTGGTGAACCTCGCTTTTTTGACATTATTTTGGAAGGGATTAGCCTATTATCTTCGGAACGTGTTGAAATAGGTGCTTTGTTAGACAAACGGCAGGGTGACATTAATCGACTGATTATAGATATTGAAGAATTAGGCTAATTTTCCCCAATTAACACTTCCCAAATCGTATTAAGAATTGTATTTTTTGAAAGAGATTTTTTTGATTGGTCTAATGGCTCCAATGACCTTGGATTTCGGGACTGTCCGCGGTTCATAGCTAACGGCAGCGGATATGATTGATCAATTATGTTAGCCATAGTTTCGCGCCATATATCAGCTGGTATCGTTCCACCGGTTACTCCTATCAAAGGAGTATTGTCGTCGTTTCCCACCCAGACGCCTATAATAAAATCTGATGTGAAACCAATAAACCATGCATCTCTAGAGGACTGGGTGGTTCCAGTTTTCCCAGCTATTTCGACACCATCTATTTTGGCTCGTCTCCCAGTTCCATTTTGAACTACTTGATACATCATGAATACCAAAGCTTTTGCGGAATTCTCGTTTATTACTCGCTCACCAACTCCGCCAGATCTGCCAGCTAATGGTGTAAAATCTCCTTGGAGACGTAGTTCCTTCAGGCCGTATGGGACTACCGACGAGCCACCGTTTAGGATGCCTGCATAAGCACCAGTCATTTCTATTAATGTACTTTCTGAAGCCCCTAAAGCTAAAGCTGGTCCGTTAGCTAACTCATTAGAAATGCCAAAATCAGACGCAATTTTACGGACTGTATCACGACCTACGTGTTCGGAAATTTTAATGGCTGGAATATTTAGAGATTCTGATAAAGCACGAGTGAATGTAACATCTCCTGCAAACTCATCGTTATAATTTTTGGGTGCCCATTCCCCAGATCCAGGAATGTCATAAGTAACTGGGGTGTCGCTTACGACATCAAAAGGAGTATAGCCAAGTTCAAGTGCTGCGCCGTATACAAATGGCTTGAAAGCGGATCCAGTTTGCCTTTTTGCTTGTGTGGCTCGGTTAAAAGCACCAGTTGTTTTTGTATCTCTTCCACCCACCATAGCACGAACCGCGCCATCAGCACTCATTACTATAACTGCCACTTGCGCTTTTGATTTAACGTCTATTTTTTTATTAAATATTTCTCTGACCGCAGCCTCAGTTGCTATCTGAATGGTTTGATCTAAGGTCGTACTAATAATTACATCTTCGGTAGTATTACGCGTAAAAAAAATGGGTCCTGAAGCCATTATCCAATCCGCAAAGTAACCACCGGCCCTAGCCGTCGCCGCCAAACTAAGCGAAGCGGGTCGCATTATTGCAAAATTTGCTTCAGTTTCGGTAATAAATCTTTGCTGGCGCATCAAATCGATCACAATCTCAGCGCGCGCTCGCGCGCCGCTTAAATTATCAGTAGGTGCAAGACGAGACGGTGCTTTTAGCAAGCCAGCTAACATCGCTGCCTCAGCTATGTTAACCTGCTCGGCAGATTTTCCAAAATAACGCTGTGATGCAGCTTCAAATCCTCTTGCTCCCGCTCCTAGAAAAGCTCGATTGAGATAAATAGTGAGAATTTCGTCCTTTGAATACATTGCTTCCATTGCAAGCGCGAAAGTTGCTTCTTTGACTTTTCGCCAAAGTGTTGTGCGTCTACATGACCGTTCGTAGTCTCTCTCAGTTTTCCATATTTCTTTATTATATGGTTCGCCTAAGCATATCAGCTTCGCCGTCTGCTGTGTGATTGTAGATCCGCCATTTCCAGAGAGTGGGCCGCGGCCAGAACGCAAATTGATCCTTATCGCAGAAGCAATTCCGCGAGGACTTAATCCTAGATGGTTGAAAAACCGTTTATCTTCTGTCGCAACAATAGCATTTTTTAAAAATGGGGATACGCTATCGGCGGTGATCACTCCACCAAACTGATCCCCACGCCAAGCAAAAACTTTTCCATAACGGTCTAGTAAAGTGACAGACCCTTTTACGCGACCGTCTATGAGTGCCGAGCTGTCAGGAAGATTTATAGCAAAATATGCTAGTCCTAGGACAATTAGAATATTCACAACAATAGCAAGCCGCCATGTTAATGCCCAAATAATTCTTATAGGAAAAAGAGAAATACGTCGAATAACATAAAGCAAACCTAATGGCTTTGTGTTTTTCGATTTGCGAACCACTGGTTTGCTCTTTTTCATTTTCTTGGGAGACAAATTGCGTTTATCGGCTTTTAGTAGAGGTGCCTCTCCCTTTTTTCTTGTTGTCATATATTTATAAAGTAAAACCTTTCATAAAGATGATAGAGTTTTTTTGCTGATTGGCATAGTCTCTAGGTGACTAACAATGCCTGTGACAATAGTGACAAAACGATAATTTTTTGTTTACTTTGTCACTTTATAATCTGTGTAATTGCGGTAGCTAANAGTGGCACGGTGTGTTTATTTAACCCTGCGATATTTATACGACTGTCATCAACCATATAAACACCGAAATCTGTACGAATTTTTTCTACCTGATTTGGAGAAATGCCGATCCTTGAGAACATCCCCCGATGGTGACCTAGAAAATTAAAACGGTCCGAATTTGTCTTTTGACATAATTGACTTGCTAGTTTTTGACGCAAATCCAACATGTTTAAACGAGTTTCTTCCAGTTCTTGTATCCACGATTTGCGAAGATTCTCGCTTCCTAAAATCATTGTGACTAGTCTTGCCCCATGATCAGGTGGGAAGGAAAAGTTTTGTCGGTTTAGAAATGCTAGGTTCTCTTGTGTGATCGTTTGTTGTTTTAGGTTGGGTGTGACTGCAATTAAAATCCCAGTACGTTCTCGATATATACCAAAATTTTTTGAACAGCTTGCGGCTATTAAACATTGGGGCAGCCTACTAGCTAATTTTCGTGTGAACCGTGCGTCCTGTTCTAGTCCATCGCCAAAACCCTGATAAGCGATATCAACAAATGGGATCACACCATTATTGCTTAAAATTTCAATTATTTGGT
>NZVF01000017.1 GCA_002698165.1 Planktomarina sp.
AGAACGACCTGAAGAAATCTGCAGCTCAGAGCAATGTTACGCCAAAAATCGACGAGCAGGAACTTTACTATCCTCTGGATCGAATTAATGAAAACAGGAAGGCTTAAATTGATTGAATTAATGTATTCAACAATTTTAGTAGTTGGATTTTTTAGTCCTGTAACCGCTGACAGTATAGCTGATATTCGTCAAGACCTAGCAAACCTACTACTTGAGACTGACCGTTTGCAATTAGAAATGTTGACAACACCAGGAATAGATTTTTCTAATGAAGGCCCGCTTTTGGACCGGACGTCAGCGATCGAGAGTGAATTGCAACGTTTAACTGGCGCTGCAGAAGAGTCTGCAAATCGAATTTCTCTCGTCGTGCAAGATGTTTATCGGCGGATAGAAAAAATGGAAGCCCAGGTTTGTAGTTTAGAGCCTGGCTGCAATATTATAGAATTGGGCTCTACTCTTCCTTTTGGTGTGACGCCAAACAATTTTTCTAATGCTGGGGTACCAAAAATAGCAATGACCATCGCTGAAAAGTCTGACTTTGAAGCAGCAAGAAAAATGCTTGTTGATGGTAAAATGGAAAATGGTGTACAAATGTTGAAAGATTTTCTGTCAACATATCCGGCTGGTCCATTAACTCAAAACGTGCATTTAATCCTCGGACATGCTTACATGGATCTTCAAAAGGTTGAATTTGCTGCTCGTTCGTATTTAGAAGCTTATTCTATTAATGAAAATTCAGAAATTGCGCCAGTAGCTCTCTATAACTTGGCATTAGCATTTCATAAAATGGGAAATGTTAAAGAAGGTTGTTTGACATTAGACGAAGTTAAATTCCGTTATAACCGTGCTGAAATAGTTGCGGATGTAGTGCAAGCTGAGGCAGACTTGGCCTGTACATGATGGGTTGCTCTNTNCCNAAANTAGACCAAANTGTTTCTGATTTTTTTTGTTCTGACGACCAAGATTTAANAATTGGTGTNGCNGTNTCAGGTGGATCAGACTCCGTAGCATTGCTTTTAGCTTTAACGAGGGNNTTTCCTGNAGAAAGAATAAAAGCCGTAACGATTGATCATGGATTGCGTGTTGATGCCCCATATGAGGCTGAATGGGTCGGTAGATTGTGTTCAACAAAGGGAGTTGGACACCAGGTATTGAAAGCCACTAATCTTTTGCCAGGTTCGAATTTGCAGGCACGAGCGCGCGACGCACGNTACGCATTGTTGGCAAAATGGGGCCAGTNCTGCGATATTTTGTGTCTNGGTCATAGCCAGACAGATTTAGTAGAGACATTTTTGATGAGGCTTGCGCGTGGATCAGGTGTTGATGGTTTATCTGCAATGGCTGNACGTTGGACNCGAAAGAACTTAAAATGGGCACGGCCTCTTCTTACNCTTTCGCGTCAAGAACTGCGGCAATATNTNAAAATGAACAATCAAGATTGGTGCGATGATCCTAGNAACAATGATTTAAATTATACTCGTGTANGAATCCGTGAATCGCAAAAACATTTGGAGTATTTGGGANTCAATCNCACTCGGCTTGCAAATACTGCAAATAGAATGTCAAACGTTCGTGAAGCTCTAAACTTTGCTCTAAAAAATATCCGACCTAAGCTAATGCAAATCGATTTGGGTGATATTTTGTTGGACCGGACAAAACTTGCTGAAATACCTGTTGAATTTTCAGAAAGGATTGTTGCTGAATCACTTTGCTGGGTNGGTCAACAAATTTACCGGCCACGGATTGTGGCCTTGAGGCGCGCCATTGCCACAAAAGCAGCATGTAGTTTNCACGGATGTGTCGTAATACCGCAGCCTGATAATTTTTTGCGGATTACTCGAGAACATAAACTTGTAAAAGATCAAGTNNCNCTCTGTCCGANCGTTTGGGACGGTCGATATTATGCACCNGAATATGGAAAAGACTNTAAAATNAAGTCATTAGGAAAAANTGGNCTTTTGTTATGTCCTGATTGGCGTNCTACNNGCAGNCCCCGTGCTTCATTGATNGCAAGTCCATCAATTTGGCAGGGTGATGACCTTATCTCAGCTCCATTAGCAAATTTTGGAGCNAAAGATGTCGTTCAGGTGGTTCCAACGCCATGGGATTTATAGTACCCCATTGAAATAGTCAGANAAATACATAATTAAAGANTAGAAAATTGCNAANATTTCGTCGCTAACAGGAGCTTCTTTTGGGAAATCTACGTAACATCGCCTTCTGGTTTGTACTATTTATACTGCTTTTGATGCTTTTTCGATTGTTTGCAGGAGACGTAACTGGAAATTCGAGTCGGACTACAACTTATTCTGACTTTGTGAAGGCTGTAGATAATGGGCAAGTAACCAGTGCAACTCTAGACGGCGAGACTGTGAGCTATACGGGACCCAATGACGTCAAATACACAACAATTGTTCCTGGAGACGCGCGTGTCAGTGATTTGCTGGTGGCTAAAGGNGTTTCGGTCGTTGCAAAGTCACAAAAAACCTCAATTTTCCAATCTATAATTTTATCCCTTTTACCAATTATGTTACTTGTTGGCGTTTGGATTTATTTTATGAACCGAATGCAAGGTGGGGGCAAAGGAGGGGCAATGGGCTTTGGTAAGAGCCGTGCCAAGATGTTAACGGAAAAACAAGGAAATGTTACGTTTGACGATGTTGCTGGAATTGATGAAGCCAAAGAAGAGCTCGAAGAAATTGTCGATTTTTTGNGAGACCCACAGAAATTTAGTAGNCTTGGTGGGAAGATACCAAANGGNGCCCTTTTAGAAGGTGCTCCNGGGACNGGNAAAACTTTGTTGGCNAGNGCGATTGCTGGTGAAGCNGGCGTNCCATTTTTTTCAATTTCAGGGTCCGATTTTGTNGAAATGTTTGTTGGTGTTGGTGCGAGCCGTGTGCGTGACATGTTTGAACAAGCNAAGAAAAATGCTCCTTGTATTTTGTTTATCGATGAAATTGACGCTGTCGGGCGTGCTCGCGGTGCTGGCTATGGAGGAGGCAATGACGAGCGTGAACAGACTCTAAANCAATTATTGGTGGAGATGGANGGATTTGAGGCGAATGAAGGAATTATAATCGTAGCAGCAACCAACCGAAAAGATGTGCTTGATCCGGCTTTATTGCGTCCTGGCCGGTTTGATCGTCAAGTCACGGTTCCAAGCCCAGACTTGCGCGGTCGAGAGAAAATTCTTGGTGTACACTCGCGTAAACTTCCTACCGGTCCAGATGTTGATCTCCGTATAATTGCACGTGGGACNCCAGGGTTCACTGGAGCTGATTTGGCCAATCTGGTTAATGANTCGGCGCTTGCTGCTGCTCGGATTGGCCGTCGATTAGTTAGCATGGAAGATTTTGAGAAAGCCAAAGATAAGATTTTAATGGGTTCTGAGCGTCGCTCAATGGTCAGGACAAAAATACAACTGGAAAAAACGGCGTATCACGAGGCAGGACATGCTTTAGTGGGATCTCTTTTGCCAAAATGCCAGCCAGTTTATAAGGCAACAATCATCGCTCGTGGTGCAGCTGGTGGCATGGTCATGAGCCTTCCAGAAATGGACAGGCTTAATTTTTACAGAGATGAATGCCACGATGAAATAGCAATGACCATGGCAGGCAAAGCGGCTGAAATATTCAAATATGGCGAAGAACAAGTGTCNAATGGACCTTCTGGNGATATTCAGCAGGCCTCAAGTTTAGCCCGCGCAATGGTTATGCGCTGGGGGATGTCAGAAAAAGTTGGTAATATTGATTACTCTGAGGCNGCTGAAGGTTATTCTGGCAGAACGTCGGGGTTATCTACATCAGCTGGTACTAAAGAGNTAATAGAAGCAGAAGTACGTGGATTTGTTCAACGTGGATATGATTTGGCACTCAAAACAATAACNAAAAATAAGGATAAGTTTGAGAATTTGGCTCAGGGCCTGTTAGAATATGAAACCCTTACTGGCGCAGAGATAAAAAAAGTTATGGAAGGCCAGCCTCTCAATCGGGATGAAGATGATAATGAAGGAGAGGGAGGCGTACCTTCCTTAACAGCAATTCCCAAAACAAAACCAAAAACTAATGATGGCGGTGGAATGGAACCTGAACCAGCGGTTTAANCCCTATTGCTATTGTTAAAATTATATCAGGAGTAAATAACAGAAGTTGCAAAAATGCCCTGACCAGCCGAGGGCAGCGAGCTTTAATTTTCTGCTATTTTTAATATNTGGGTATCGGCCAACATATTGGTAATGCAATGAANGCTAAACGTGGTGCCACNGAGCGCATAGAATTTTCGTAAGTATNAAAGGGCTGGCATAAATGTCAAAATCGGAAGCTTCATGGATCGGTCGGACCGAAACGCGCTACGATAATTTGAATGTTGAACAGGCGCGCTTCATGCAAGCCACGATTGGACGCGAACCGTCACTCAAAATTGGTGANAGCCTGCCACCNCTTTGGCATTGGATTTACTTTCTGGAGGCCTTGCCTATCGGTGAGCTTGGCAGAGATGGTCACCCCAAAAGGGGAGANTTTTTACCTCCTGTNGCCTTGCCGCGCCGAATGTGGGCTGGTGGCAGGTTTGAGTTTCANNCCGATATACCAATTGGAAAACAAATTCNGAAGCGTTCCACTATNAAGAATATTGTNANAAAGTNTGGACGNACTGGANCACTCTGTTTTGTAACGGTGTTACATGAGCTTTTTCTGGAAGATGGANTGCTGGGNTTNACAGAAGAACATGACATCGTTTATCGTGANGACCCCAAACCTAATGCCCCAGTTACTGATNTGGTTTTGGCCCCTCAAAATGNCCAGGTTTCAGAGATNATATCGCCNTCAGAGGTCATGTTNTTCAGATATTCAGCGCTTACTTTCAATGGTCATCGGATTCATTACGATGCAAATTATGCGCGTGCTGTTGAGGGATATGACGGTCTGGTTTTCCATGGTCCGTTGACCGCGACCTTATTAATTGATCTTGCAAAAAGAACAGTTGGAAGATCTCCAAAAAGTTTCAAATTTAAAGCACTTACTCCTTTGACTGGAATGAATGTATTTCATATTGAAGGCAGTTATGAAACGGGCGCTATGGATCTGTGGGCTCGCCGCCATGACGGAGCCAAAGCCATGGAGGCCCGTGCAACCTTTTAGATCACAACTTATCAAGAAAAGAGCCAGATTATCACAATTTTTTTTATATGTGGTTATTTGATCGCCTAACATGAAATATTTTCAAGGTTTGACTTAGGCTGAAATTGATTTCTCAATAGACCATTCCCAGAATAGCAGATGCCTTATAGAAAAATAAGTACATAAAATCAATATGTTAAATTTTTATGTCCATGTAATTTATGAACGAGATCTAGCCTGAATATTCATAATTTTTGGTGGAAATATCACCGGTCCAAACATAAGTGGACATAAAAGCGCTTGCATGGGTACGATTAGCATGGGCCATCATACTGGGGTGGTATGATCTCTCACCCGGTCTATGATCTGTATAGGATGTTTGGCCACGAGCCCAATCCACCCGGCCCGCCAGCATGATGTAAACTTCTTCAGCCGGATGTGTTCGCATACCGTATGCAGAATAGGGCATCATGCCGTAGACACCCAAGCGAACATGGTCCGACTTTACTAAACCATTTGGTCCTAATAGTTCAACATGGGCTTTTGGTTTGCTGTCTTCTGTGTATTTGTCAGAAGATGAAGTCTTAGGTGGAACCCAGGGTAAAGGCATGCGCAGTAATTGACCACAAACTGAATGAGCGTCAGATGCCTTCATTACCTCTGCAAAGGGCGTGCGTAATGCTACTGGAGTAAAGGCTGAGGGCTTCGCATCACTAGCCAGAAGGGCGGCACGGGCGGTCTTTTCAATCGGTGTGTCGTCACAATAGACATCGGCCAGGGCTCTAAAAAGATCTTTAACAGACATGATTTCAAAATGTNCGNTTGGTTAATAGNCGCCCGTTCAAGTNCGACATTTAANGTCGTTTCTGCCAGATTTATGNNAAACTACNGCGAGGTNTGGTTTAATACTTTAAAGANTCTTTGTTGNGAAAATCATCTGATTTTCGCGACCCTTTCTGTCGCAAANATTNTAGTAATAGCGATTAATCAGTAAACTCATGTTAAAAAATAGGTAAATNAAAATGAAGATANATTTTAAAAAAAATATAATCAGTTCTTATGGTTAAAATATTAGCGCTTGGTGGGGATGGAATTGGACCAGAAATTCTTGATCAGGGATTAAGTGTGGCAAATAGGATTGCACAGATTGCTGATATTGATATCGAATGGGAACATGGGTTACTTCACGGCGCTAGTTATGAAGCGCATGGTACATTTTGCTCTGAAAAAGTTTTGGCTCAAGCCCGTAACTCGGATGCAGTCCTTGTAGGGGCCGTTGGCGGTCCGAGGTGGGATAACGTAGAAATGCCTGGAGGGCCAGAATGTCAGGATGGTCTGATGTTCTTGAGGTACCACTTGCAGACTTATCTAGGGCTAAGACCCGCATGGTCCTTCGATGCGCTTTTACAAAAAACACCATTCCGAGCTGAGATTTTGAACAAAACAGATATTTTAATACTCCGTGAAATGTGTGGTGGAGCAATGTTTGCAAAAGAACGTGGTCAACGAACAACCTCAATTGGACGGCAGGGTTATGATATGATTTGCTATGACGAGGAGGAAATTTCTCGATTTGCTGTCGGGGGGTTCGAATTAGCGCGCAAGCGTCGCCAAAAATTGATCAGTTGTGACAAATCCAATGTGATGCACAGCTACAAACTTTGGCGTGAAATTGTAACAGATATTTCCAAAAGTTACTTAGATGTTCAATTTGAGAATATGTTTGCAGATAATTTTGGTTATCAAATGATTATGCGTCCTAGTGATTTCGATGTTGTTTTGTGTTGTAATCAGCTTGGAGATATCTTTAGTGATTTAACTGGAACATTTTCTGGTAGTCTCGGTATGTTACCATCTGCTTGTTTGGCTTCTAGTCCTTCAGCAGAGCCTTCCTTCGGTATTTATGAAAGCACCGCAGGCTCAGCTCCTGATATTGCTGGAAAAGGTATTGCAAACCCGATTGGAACGATTTTAGCAGTAGGTATGATGTTTAAGTACACATTCCAGCGACCAGATTTGGCATTTATGATACAGTCTGCAGTTGAAAAAGCTTTAAATGACGGGATCAAAACCCTTGATATCGGCGGCAACGCAACAAGCGAACAGATGACTAAAGCAATTGAAGAAAGTTTAACAAAATGAATTACGATTATGTGATTGCTGGGGGTGGATCTGCAGGTTGTGCCTTAGCTGCTCGCTTAGCTGAAAACCCTAATATTTCTGTCTGTATAGTTGAGGCAGGTGGAAAAGGCCGTGAACTTTTTATCAAAATGCCTGCGGCTAATGGCTTTGTTTTTGGCAATCCAAAGTTAGACTGGGGTTATTCAACTATTCCGCAAAAATCATTGAATAATAGGTCTATTTTTTTGGCGAGGGGTAAAGCATTGGGTGGTACATCTATCGTAAATGGGATGATGTATATAAGGGGTGTACCAACTGACTACGACAACTGGAAACAAATAGGCCTTTCTGGTTGGGGTTATGCAGACTTACTTCCCTATTTCAAACGTGCAGAAACTGCGAAGCACAGAAGTGGCGCATATCATGGTGCTACTGGCCCATTAAAAGTTGAAGAGTCTGTTAATTTTGGAGAAATAGACAAAGCATTTATTGAAGCAGCAATTTCTGCCGGGCATAAGCATCTGGATGATTTTAACGCTTGTGATAGGACGGGTGTTGGACGTTCAGACAGTACCATTAAACGCGGCGTTCGCCAGTCTTCTGCAATTGCCTATCTACAAAAGAGACCTAAAAATCTTAAGGTTTTAACACGTCGTCATATTGCAAAAATTCTGTTTGATCAAAAACGTGCAGTAGGCATTGAAACTACAAATGGTGAAATCATAAAAGCAAACTGTGAGGTTATTGTCTGTCAGGGTGCATTTGGCACGCCTCATTTGTTGATGCTTTCTGGGCTTGGACCGGCGGATCATCTAATAAGCCACGGCATTAATCCAATCGTTAACCTACCAGGAGTTGGACAAAACCTTGCGGACCATTTAGATATCCCAATGCAGTATGCTTCTGATCGTATGGATCTGAGCCATGCCCAATTTCAAAGACTTGATAAAGCTGCTGCTTTAATGGGCCGTTGGTTAGTCAATGGATCAGGACCAGGTGGAGGGGCATTATTTTCATCAATTCTTTTTCATTCATTTGATGATCCGAAACAACCTGAACTTCAAGTTTTCATGACACCAATGATTTTTGATGAAAATTTTGAAGATGGACAACGCGAGACCTCGCCATTGATGCAACGTATAGGCCGCAGACTTCTTGTCCGNGGNCGCGCTATCGCNAGGCCAGGTATAAAGATTGATATNAATCTAGAACGACCCAAGTCACTTGGTACTNTACGATTGTCCAATTCAAATCCCCTTACATCTCCATTAATTGATCCTAATTATCTTTCAGATCAACGGGATATTGATGATATGGTAAAGGGTGTAAAAGTGATGTCCCAGATTATGGAGAAACCAGAAATAGCACAATATCATAAAGGGCGTTTAGGCCCTTGGACAAATGTTAATAGTGACGCTGAAATTGTGGAGGCAATACGCGCTACTGCATTTACTGGTCATCATCCAGCATGCACTGCTCGTATGGGTGTTGAGAGTGACAGTATGGCTGTCCTAGACGATCAGCTGCGTGTCAGGGGCATCGAAGGTTTACGTGTTTGTGATGCATCCGCAATGCCATCACAAATTACGGGTAACCTTTATGCGACGGTTATCGCAATTGCTGAAAAGGCAGCAGATATGATACTGGGAAAGCAACCATTANAGCCTGAACGTCCAGAGGAGAACGCTAATGTCTGAGCTTCGAAAATTTCAATATTTTGTCAACAATAATTGGTATGATCCAATAGGCGGTAAATATTTTAATTCTGAAAACCCAGCAAATGGTGAGGATTGGGCCAAAATTCCAGATTGTACAGAGGCAGATATTAATAATGCTGTTTTGGCAGCAAAAGCAGCATTTTATGACGGGCCTTGGGGAAGCATGCATCCCTCTGAGCGCGGTCGTATTCTGAGACGTATTGGAGATGTCATATCTAAACATGCTGATCGGCTTGGAACGATAGAAACACGGGATAACGGAAAACTTCCCAAAATGATCACTCCAGGATTAAAACCTGAACAGTGGCAAGTTGATAGTTGGCATTACTATGCAGGTATGTGTGACAAGTTTGAAGGAAGCTTGATCCCTGCTGAAGCGCCAAATATACACAACTATTTAAAATGGGAGCCATTTGGAGTTGTGGCGCAAATTCTACCTTGGAACTCCCCACTTGGAACTCTGATATGGAAACTTGCACCTTGTCTTGCTGCAGGTAACACGGTCGTCCTTAAACCGTCAGAACACTCCAGTTGTTCCACATTAGAGCTAATGGATGTTCTTTTAGAAGCTGACTTACCTGAAGGAGTATTAAATGTTGTAACTGGTTATGGAGACAGCACCGGAGAACCATTGATCAGCCATCCAGATGTTCGAATGGTAAGTTTTACAGGAAGTACTTATGGGGGTCGGGCAGTAGCAAGATTGGCGGCGCAACAAGTCAAACCAGTTATCATGGAACTAGGTGGGAAATCCCCACAAATTGTTTTACCAGATGCTGACATTGACCTTGCGGTTAATGGAATTGCTGGTGGGATATTTCCTGCTGGGGGGCAAAGCTGTATATCTGGTTCACGCCTTTTAATACACGAAAGTATTATTGAGGAGTTTACTGAAAAACTGATTAAAGTTGTCAGCAAGGCACAGGTTGGACCGCCCAATGAACCAGATACACAAATTGGTCCAATGGCTAACAAGCCCCACTATCAACGCGTGTTAAATTTGATAGCAGAGGCGGAAGATGCTGGGCATAATCTTTTACTTGATGGCCGATCTAAATGTTGTGACCGCGGTTATTATATAGGCCCAACGGTTTTCAGTAATGTTCCAAATGACTCAGAACTAGCTCAAACTGAAATTTTTGGTCCCGTGGTTTCAACTGAGTCTTGGAACTCTGATGCAATAGTTGTTAGAAAAGCTAATGATACAATATTTGGCCTAGCAGCTGGTATATGGTCAAAAGATATTGGAAAAGCGATGCGTATCGCTGATAAAATTGAGGCAGGTACTGTCTATATTAACAATTATTTTAACGCCGCAACACAAAGCCCCGTTGGTGGTTTCAAGCAATCTGGTTATGGCCGCGAAAATGGATGGGAAGGTATGCGCAGTTATATGCAAACAAAGTCTGTGTGGCTATCTACCGACCCGGCTCAACCGGATCCTTTTGGATAATTAGTCGATTTAATGATGAGGGCACACATTTTCATCTCAAGCCGTGTGGCAGTAGGGATCTCTGTATCACCATAAAATTAAATTAGGGCATAAAGACAGTCTCTATTATTGCTCAGCGTGCTACATGCGTATCAAGATATGCTCGCTCCATGTCGGTATTATTGGATTGGCTACATAGATTTGTAATAAAACCTTTATTGAAATCTACTGACGCACACGCGAGTGAGAGTGTCGGATTTACTCTGACTAATGGTAAGAGATATCGATACATGCCATGTATAACCTGGCTTGATGGCCACTGTAGGAGATTAAAATGAATTACAAGTCGGATATTGAGATAGCGAGAGGCGCATCGAAGTCTCTGATACAAGATATCGGCGCGAAGATTGGTATCGGTACTGAAGATTTGTTGCCCTACGGACACGATAAAGCGAAAATTAGTCAGTCATTTATAAATTCTGTTCAGGAACGTTCTGATGGAAAATTAATACTGGTAACCGCAATTAACCCAACCCCAGCTGGCGAAGGCAAGACTACCACCACTGTTGGTCTTGGGGATGGTTTGAATCTTATCGGTAAAAAAGCAATGGTCTGTATCCGTGAAGCTTCCCTAGGTCCAAATTTTGGCATGAAGGGTGGTGCTGCTGGTGGTGGCTATGCACAGGTTGTTCCTATGGAGGATATGAACCTGCATTTTACTGGTGATTTTCATGCTATTACATCGGCGCACAGTCTGCTATCTGCAATGATTGATAATCATATTTACTGGGGTAATACTTTGGACATTGATACTCGCCGCGTTGTTTGGCGCAGGGTAGTCGATATGAATGACCGAGCCTTACGTCAAATTACAGCTTCTTTAGGCGGTGTATCTAATGGCTTCCCACGCGAAGCCGGTTTTGACATTACAGTTGCGTCAGAAGTTATGGCAATCTTGTGTTTAGCGAAGAATTTAGAGGATCTGCAAAAACGCTTGGGTGATATGATAGTTGCTTACCGCAGAGATCGTACACCAGTTTTTGCGCGCGATATTAAGGCAGATGGCGCTATGACGGTTCTTCTTAAAGATGCCATGCAACCGAACCTTGTACAGACCCTAGAAAACAATCCAGCATTTGTACATGGCGGACCTTTTGCTAATATTGCTCANGGATGTAATTCTGTGATAGCTACGACTACTGGGTTAAAGCTGTGTGACTATGTCGTAACTGAAGCGGGATTTGGCGCTGATTTAGGCGCTGAGAAGTTTTTAAATATAAAGTGNCGAAAAGCAGGTCTTGCGCCAGCAGTCGTTGTTTTAGTAGCAACGGTNCGCGCTATGAAAATGAACGGGGGCGTTTTAAAAGCNGATCTGAGTGCAGAGAATGTGGCAGCAGTCGAAGCGGGGTGCTCCAACCTTGGAAGGCACATTGAAAATTTGAAAAGTTTTGGTGTACCTGTTGTTGTTGCAATAAATCATTTTGTAACAGATACGGATGCTGAAGTTAATGCAGTAAAGGACTATGTTTCAACGCAAGGAGCGGAGGCGATTATTTCTCGACATTGGGAATTTGGGGGCAAAGGCGCCGAAGCTTTAGCTACCAGAGTAGCTGAAATTGCTGATGCTGGATCAGCAAACTTTTCACCTATCTATCCTGATGACATGTCGCTTGCGGATAAAATCCAGACAATTTGTAAAAGAATTTACCGTGCGGATGAGGCTTTGATGGATCAAAAAATTCGTAATCAGCTGAAAGATTGGGAAGATCAAGGTTATGGCCATTTGCCGGTCTGTATGGCTAAAACTCAATATAGTTTTAGCACGGATCCTAACTTGCGTGGTGCCCCCGTTGGCCATTCTGTTCCGGTACGTGAAGTCCGACTGTCAGCTGGTGCTGGCTTTGTTGTGGCTGTTTGTGGTGAAATCATGACAATGCCAGGACTTCCTAGGACACCTGCGGCTGAATCAATTATGCTTAATGAACAGGGCGAGATAGAGGGCCTTTTTTAATCTAGACACAGAGTGATTGAATGGGGTGACTTTGAGTTCTCCATAGTAAAAGCTTGAATTATTTGGACATTGAAACAAGTAAGTTGGAGACCACCATGAGTGCGCAAGTTATTGATGGAAAAGCTTTTGCTGCGAAGGTAAGAGACCAGGTTTCTGAACATGTTAAACTGCTGAAAGTTGAGCATGGAATTGTGCCTGGATTGGCTGTTGTTTTAGTAGGTGAGGATCCGGCTAGCCAAGTATACGTTCGATCAAAAGGGAAACAAACAATTGAAGTAGGTATGCATTCTGAGGAGCATAAATTGGACATAGCTACATCTGAGGCGGATCTGTTATCTATTATAAGTAGATTAAATAGTGATCCAGCTATTAATGGTATCTTAGTTCAGTTACCTCTTCCAAAGCATTTGAACGAAGACCTAGTAATCAATAGTATTGACCCGGCTAAAGATGTGGATGGATTTCATATATCGAATGTAGGTTTGTTAGGTACCGGTCAAAGATCTATGGTGCCCTGCACGCCTTTGGGCTGTTTAATGATGTTACGAGAACACTTTGGATCATTGTCCGGCAAAGATGCGGTAATAATTGGGCGTTCAAATATCGTTGGCAAACCTATGGCTCAACTCCTGCTCGGCGATAGTTGTACAGTTACAGTCGCTCATTCAAAGACCAAAAATTTGAAGCAGGTTGTTTCGCATGCCGATGTTGTTGTAGCAGCCGTTGGGCGTGCTGAAATGGTGCCAGGCGATTGGATTAAGCCTGGTGCGGTGGTGATCGATGTTGGGATTAATAGAATTCCAGCTCCAGAAAAAGGTGAAGGAAAGACGAAACTTGTTGGTGATGTAGATTATGACAGTTGCTCTAAAGTAGCTGGAGCTATAACTCCGGTTCCTGGTGGCGTAGGGCCAATGACCATTGCTTGTTTATTGGCTAACACTTTAACAGCAACATGCAGGGCGAATGGATTGACTGAACCAGAAGGCCTGACGGTCTAAAGGTTTTATTTGGGCAAGTAAAAGTAACGGTGGTTTTATCTTGTCTGATGCATTTCATTTTGATTTTTCGGCTGTGATCCAAAACTGGTTTGCCCGTAAGGGATGGACCCTGCGGCCCCATCAATTACAAATGCTAGAATTCCAAAATAATCCAGCCACATTATTAATTGCGCCAACCGGCAGTGGAAAAACAATGGCAGGTTTTTTGCCAACTTTAGAGTATCTTGCAGAAAATAAACATCAAGGATTACACACTCTTTATGTATCACCTCTTAAGGCACTGAATGCAGATATAAAACGAAACTTACTGAATCCCATAAATGAAATTGGGTTAAACATTCGGGTGGAAGAAAGAAATGGTGATACGCCGGTAACACAAAAAAAACGTTTACGTGTTGACCCACCAGAGATATTACTCACAACTCCAGAAAGTCTGGCACTTTTAGTCAGTTATTCTGATGCCGAAAGAATGTTTGCTGGGCTCAGAAGGGTTGTAATCGATGAATTACATGCATTAAGCGAGAGCAAGCGTGGTCATCAACTTATGTTGTCGCTGGCAGCCTTACAAAATTTACGGCCAGACATGCGACGGGTTGGTTTGTCTGCTACTATTAAAGAACCTGATAAAGCTGCTAAGTTTTTTACCCACAACGCAAATATATGTAAAATAATAACAGTGGATGACGGGAACTTGCCAGACATTGCAATGTTACAGATTCCTGAACCTGC
>NZVF01000018.1 GCA_002698165.1 Planktomarina sp.
TGAACCTATTCGAAATCTCTGAATTGAAACTAGTGGGTAATTACTAGACTAAAAGACCAACAGTAAAATTTTATTATTTTTTTCGAGAGATATGACAGACATAATCACTTGAATTACCTGACCTTAAATCTACTTCATGTGTATGAAAAAATAGCCTAGGAGACTACTTTGCCAACGTTACGTATAGTCTTAGGCGACCAACTCAGTACGGAAATATCCAGCTTAAAAGATATTGATCAGGATCATGATATCGTATTGATGTGCGAAGTTTATTCTGAAGCTACCTACGTAAAACACCACAAAAAAAAGATTGCCTTTTTGTTTTCGGCAATGCGCCATTTTGCCAGTGAATTGCGTGGAAATAGAAAATATCATGTTGAATATTTTAAATTAGATGATCCAGAGCCGTTAACAACTTTTACCGAGGCGATCGAGAGGGCTTTAAAGGGAGCTAACTTTGATAAAATCATTGTCACCTCCCCTGGGGAATATCGTGTTCTATCAGAAATCACACATTGGAAAGAAAAATTTAACATCCAAGTTGATATCAGAGAAGACACTCGCTTTCTGTGCGATAAGTCTGAATTTAAAAAATGGAGCGCAGACCGAAAAAACCTGCGCATGGAGTATTTTTACCGCGAAATGCGCAAAAAATATTCAATACTCATGGATGGTGATCAGCCTGTTGGGGGTAAATGGAATTTTGATACTGAAAACAGAAAGCCCCCAAATACAAATTTTGAAATACCTGAAACTTTTTTATCAAGGCCGGACGAGCTAACCTTAAATGTCATTAAACTTGTCGAAA
This sequence comes from Planktomarina sp., assembly GCA_002698165.1. Taxonomy (GTDB): domain Bacteria; phylum Pseudomonadota; class Alphaproteobacteria; order Rhodobacterales; family Rhodobacteraceae; genus Planktomarina. The sequence continues at coordinate 809 of NZVF01000018.1, forward strand.
AAAAATTCCCAGATCACATGGGCGATCTTACCCACTTCCACTTCGCAGTTACTGCAGAGCAGGCACAATCGGCTCTGAAACAATTTATAACCGAGCGGCTCAAATATTTTGGAGATTTTCAAGATGCAATGATTCAAGGGGAGCCTTGGATGTATCACTCTCACATTGGACTTTATTTAAATTGTGGACTGCTTTTACCGCTAGAATGCGTCCAAGCAGCGGAACAGTCCTATCATGACGGATACGCTCCTTTAAATGCTGTGGAAGGGTTCATTCGTCAAATTCTTGGCTGGAGGGAATTTGTTCGTGGAATTTATTGGAATGAAATGCCCAATTATGCTTCACTAAATTTCTTTGAGGCGTCTCGTGATTTACCATCATTTTATTGGGATGCAGACACAAAGATGAATTGTCTTCATCAATCAGTTAAAGAAACAGCACAAAACGCATACGCACATCATATTCAACGTTTAATGGTCTTGGGCAACTTCGCCCTATTGAGTGGAATCAGTCCTCCACAAGTGAACGCATGGTTCTTATCTGTATATGCTGATGCATTTGAATGGGTGGAGTTGCCGAATGTCTCTGGAATGGCTTTATTCGCAGATGGTGGCTATCTGGCCAGCAAACCTTACGCATCAGGTGGCAGCTACATTAACAAGATGTCTAACTACTGTAAAAGTTGTAGTTATAAAATTAATAAAAAGAACGGCCCCGACGCATGCCCCTTTAACTACCTCTATTGGGACTTTTTAGAACGTAACCGCGGCAAGCTAGGAAACAACCACCGGGTAGGTATGATGTACAAAGTTTACGACCGTATGAGTGAAGAAAAGAAACTGGCTATCAGCAAAGACAGCAATCAGTTTTTGTCAGACTTAGAGAGCAACAAAGGTAGTGTAAAAAGTTTGAGTTAAAATTGAAAAACTCCATTCCTATAACACCACTCCTTCTTAGCCTTGCAGGACTGCTTCCTTTTGTTTGGGGGATGCTGACCCGCGTTAGTTCTCCACTCATGATGTGGAGTGAACTGTGGCTGGGAAACGGGTTAACGGGAACCAATGTTCAATTAACGTATGGTACCGTTATTATGTGCTTCATGTCTGGTGTTCTCTGGGGTTTTGCAACCAAGACTAAACAGACCCAAGCAATCATTTGTTATTCGTTATCCATTCTACCTGCGCTCGGGGTATTCTTTTTGGTATCAAGCAACACAGAAAATAAATTAACATTTCTTATGTTGGGTTTCTTTGTCTTATTTTTCATTGACTTTTTATTTTCTAAACTCGGCCTCACACCATCATGGTGGCTTCGTTTGAGAGGTGGTTTGACTGCTCTAGTTCTGTTCTGCCTGGCAGCACCCCACATAACATTTTGAACTCAATACTGGTAATTGTTCTGTTCCTTTCAGTAACAACTGGACAACAACCTTACCCATAATTACCAAGTAAATAGAAATTTTTTAATCCTAAAATAAGACTATAGAAAATACTTGGAGGATTAGATGTATTTAGGTTTGGACTTAGGAACCTCTGGACTCCGTGGACTTCTGATTGATGAAGATGGAAATGCAATTGCCTCTGCGGAAGCGGGCTACACAGTAAATCACCCACATCCGTCTTGGAGTGAGCAGGATCCCACCCATTGGACCACTGCATGCGAAAGTGTGATTAAGAAAATAAGAAATGAGAATGATAACGTATTTTCCAGTCTTAAGGGGATTGGCGTATCAGGCCATATGCACGGAGCAACATTAGTCGATAAAAACGGGGGTGTGCTGAGACCTTGCATGCTTTGGAATGATACCAGAGCCCATTTAGAAGCAGGAAAACTAGATGCACTTGAGGGCTTTAGGGAAATTTCAGGGAACATAGTTTTCCCCGGTTTTACCGCACCAAAAGTTCTATGGTTGGCCAGGAACGAGCCAGAAATATTTGAAAAAATTGCCAAGATCTTGCTTCCAAAAGACTATATGAATTTCTGGCTTACAGGAACCTATTCTTCGGATATGTCTGACGCTGCCGGAACTGCATGGCTTGATTGTGGCAAGCGTGAATGGTCACACGATCTCCTGTCAAAATCAGGAATTAGGCAGGATCAAGTTCCAGATCTTTTTGAAGGCTCTGAACCTGTTGGGACCTTGCGATCTGAGCTCGCCGAAAAGTGGGGAGTTGGACGAAATATAATAGTTGTGGGCGGTGGTGGTGATAACGCCGTCGCAGCCTGTGGTGTGGGCGCCTTCCGCGAAGGAGATGCCTTTGTGTCCCTTGGAACTTCGGGGGTTCTACTGGCTGCAAAAGATAGTTTTGCGCCCATGCCTTCTTCAGCAGTACACACCTTTTGTCATGCTCTGCCGGATCGTTGGTATCAAATGGGCGTCATTCTAGCTGCAACCGACAGTCTGAATTGGCTTTCACAACTTTTGGACACAGATGCAGAAAATCTTTCAAGTGTTGTTGGAAAAACTATAAATGGTCCAAATAAAATGCAGTTTCTTCCATATCTTTCAGGCGAACGAACTCCTCATAATGACAGTGTGATCAGAGGCGCAATCTTAAATATTGATATCACCTCAACACGAGGCGATATGGTGCAAACTATAATGGAAGGAGTTAGCTTTGCCCTTCGAGATAGCCTTGAGGCATTAAATTCTACTGGAACAGAACTATCCCAAATACTAGGGATTGGCGGCGGTACGCAGTCACCATTTTGGGTGGAACAACTCGCCACCGTGCTAAACTTGCAAATAGATTTACCTGAAAAGGGTGAGTTTGGTGCAGCACTTGGGGCAGCTCGATTAGCCCTTGTGGGTACAAGTGGGCAAGATCCTGAAGCTATAATGACTACTCCCAAAGTAGCAAAATCTGTTTTACCGCGTGATGAGTTCATAGAAGAATACCAAGACGCCTATGAACGCTACCGCAAATCATATCCAGCATTAAGGGCACTCACATGACACAATTCTTTCAGGACATTAAAAAAGCAGCTTTTGAGGGACCCAACAGTGACAACCCACTAGCCTTTCACCACTACAATCCTGATGAGATCATCATGGGGAAAAGAATGGAGGATCATCTACGTTTCGCGGTAGCCTACTGGCACTCCTTTGCATGGGAGGGGGGCGATCCCTTTGGTGGTCAGACATTTGAGCGACCATGGCATCCTCAAAATAGTATGGAACGAGCTCAGCTCAAAGCAGACGCAGCTTTTGAAATGTTTAATATTCTGGGAATACCATACTTCTGCTGGCATGATGCAGATATCCGGCCAGAAACCGGAAATTTTGACACCAATCGCAGCACGTTGGATGAAATCACAGATTACTTTTACGAAAAAATGCAGTCCACAGGAACCAAACTTCTCTGGGGAACCGCTAACATGTTTACGCATCGGCGTTGGATGAGNGGAGCCTCAACNAATCCTGACCCAGATGTTTTTGCATTTGCTGCCGCAACTGTAAAAAGTTGCCTCGACGCAACCCATAAATTAGCAGGTGAGAANTATGTACTGTGGGGAGGGCGCGAAGGTTATGAGACGCTGCTCAATACCAATATGGGGCTTGAGTTGGACCATATGGGTCGCTTTCTATCAATGGTCGTNGAATACAAACATAAAATTGGCTTCAAAGGCCAAATCTTGGTTGAACCAAAGCCACAGGANCCCTCAAAACATCAGTATGATTATGATGCGGCTACGTGCTATGGGTTTTTACAAAAATATGGTCTGGAAAAAGANGTAAAACTTAACCTTGAGCAGGGTCANGCTATTTTNGCTGGTCATTCATTTGAGCATGAAATAGCGACTGCAGCAGCATTAGGTGTTCTGGGCTCAATCGATATGAACCGAAATGACTATCAGTCCGGATGGGACACTGATCAGTTTCCTAATAATGTTCCAGAAGTTGCGCTGGCTTATTACCATATACTCAAAAATGGTGGTCTGGGATCAGGTGGAACCAATTTTGACGCAAAACTAAGGCGCCAATCCCTCGATCCAAAAGACTTGATTGCTGCACACATTGGCGGCATGGACATCTGTGCCCGNGCCTTAAAAGCTGCAGCNAANATGTTNNAGGATGGCGGTTTGGAAGAGGCTCTAANAGATCGATATGCNGGCTGGGAAACAGNTGCAGCACAGGAAATGCTNAACAGTGATTTAAGCACTATNACGCAANCTGTCATCAAAAATAAGATTTCACCTAAACCTCTGTCAGGAAGACAAGAAATTTTGGAAAACTACGTCAATCGTTTTGTNTAAAAAGAAAATTAAAAAANTTATTGGAAAGTTTGCTCCAACGTCATATTTGTTACTNATTGCTCTTGNGGCGAAGGACAATTACCAAGATCTGAAACAACACAGNTGAACTGAATTGGGAGATTATTATGGANGGAAATGACAGACCCGCTGGCGGTAAATGTCCAGTAATGCATGGCGCAGCAACTAACGCAGCATCACGCGGCCGATCAAACACTGATTGGTGGCCAAATCAATTAAATTTNAAGATATTGGCTCAGCATTCAAATCTGTCNGACCCAATGGATGCAGATTTTGATTATGCAACAGAATTTAAGAAATTAGACCTGGACGCTGTTAAAGCAGATCTCACAGCACTTATGACTGACAGCCAGGATTGGTGGCCGGCCGACTACGGTCACTATGGACCATTTTTTATCCGGATGGCCTGGCATAGCGCNGGTACGTACCGAACAGCAGACGGNCGTGGCGGTGGCGGTGCNGGACAACAGCGGTTTGCTCCTCTCAATAGTTGGCCAGATAATGGCAACTTAGATAAAAGCCGCAGATTACTTTGGCCGATAAAGCAAAAATATGGTCGCGCTTTGTCCTGGGCAGATTTGATGATTTTAACTGGTAATGTCGCACTCGAATCCATGGGCTTCAAAACCTTTGGCTTTGGNGGTGGTCGTGTNGATGTTTGGGAACCCGAGGAAGATATTTACTGGGGTACTGANGATATCTGGNTAGANGACAATCGCTACAGTGGTGAGCGCGAACTCGAAAATCCACTAGCNGCGGTCCAAATGGGACTAATTTATGTTAATCCAGAGGGCCCCAACGGCANCCCNGATCCACTNGGATCNGGNCATGATATTCGCGANACTTTTGCNCGCATGGCAATGAATGATGAAGAAACNGTAGCNCTTGTCGCCGGTGGACATACATTCGGAAAGGCTCANGGTGCNGGAGATCCTGAACTAGTGGGAGCCGAACCAGAAGGTGCGAGTATTGTTCAGCAGGGCCTTGGTTGGAAGAATGATTTTGAGAGTGGTGTTGGCGTCCATGCTACGACCAGTGGCGTCGAAGGNCCCTGGACATCAAGTCCAACCAAATGGGATATGAGTTACTTTGACNTGCTATTTGGATATGANTGGGAATTAACCAAAAGCCCAGCTGGTGCTAACATTTGGCATGCTAAGGACCTGACAGACGAAGACCACGCACCGCAGGTGGACGGGTCAGGTACTAAAGTTCCAGTGATGATGACAACTGCAGATATGGCGATGCGCATGGACCCTGCTTATGAGAAAATCTCACGTCACTTCCATGCCAACCCAGATGCCTTTGCAGATGCTTTTGCGCGTGCATGGTTTAAATTAACGCACAGAGATATGGGACCAAAAAACCTTTATCTCGGAAAAGACGTGCCAGAAGAAGAGCTCATTTGGCAGGATCCTATTCCCAGCGGGAGCGCTACATTAAGCGAGGCAGATCTCTCGGAGCTAAAAGCCAAGATTATGGACTCTGGTTTGTCAGTTTCAGAATTAGTATCAGCAGCCTGGGCGTCAGCCTCAACCTTCCGCGGCTCTGACAAACGTGGTGGTGCCAATGGCGCGCGAGTACGTCTGGTACCTCAGAAAGATTGGGACGTCAATGAGCCTGCTCAACTCGCAAAAGTGCTTAAGGAACTAGAGGCTATCAAAGCCAGTTTTGGCAAAGATGTGTCGATGGCTGACCTTATTGTCCTCGGTGGTAGTGCAGCTGTAGAGGCCGCCGCAAAGGCAGGCGGGCACGATATTAACGTTCCATTCACGCATGGACGTGGTGATGCCACACAAGAGCAAACTGATGTTGAATCTTTTGATGTTCTTGAGCCTAAGGCAGATGGATTCAGAAATTACATGCAGTCAGAGTTTACGGTATCAGAAGAAGAGTTACTTGTTGATCGAGCACAACTGATGGGGCTGACCTCGCCAGAAATGACTGCCTTAATAGGTGGCCTGAGAGTACTAGGCGCCAATCATGGGGACTCAACGCATGGAGTATTTACCGATAGACCAGGAGTGCTCAGCAATGACTTTTTTGTTAACCTATTGGACATGAGCACCACTTGGGTAGACGTTTCAGACAATGAATCCTCATTTGAAGGACGTGACAGGGCATCGGGCGCCATAAAATGGACGGCTAGCCGAGTTGACCTCGTGTTTGGGTCGAACTCTCAGATGCGTGCTGTGGCCGAGGCCTATGCAACGGATGATGCTGAAGGTACATTTGTACGTAGGTTTGTAGCAGCATGGACTAAAGTCATGGATGCAGATCGTTTCGATTTAGCCTAGAAAGAAAGCCCGCTATGTAGTGGGCTTTCTTTTACACAATTACTCATGATTAGAAGTTAACAGTTACACTTGCACCAACTGCTGATACAGAGTTGGAGTCGTAAACTGCTTGAACAGTGCCAGCTCCATTTGCAAGAGTACTTACAGTGACAGCCCCAAGTCTTGTATAATTGTACCCAGCCCTAACCTCGATATTATCAAATTTATAGCTACCGCCTAACGATATTCCCTGTGAGCCGTTTGAAACTGTAAATAGGCTGGTTGAAGTAGCACCACTTCCACTTTCACTTTTAAAAGATGCTGAGAGAGCTAAGCTATCACTAATTTTACGACCAACCCCGATAGTATACGCTGTTGTATCGGTAAAGGCTGTAGTAATTTCCGACACAGCACTTACGGTGTCGACAAAAATCTGTGCATCAGACCATGTTGCCTGATGAACAGATCCAAAAACCAAAGTGTCTTCAGCTACACCTGTTTGAAAATTTAGCGTAAGCATTTCGGGCCGTGAGAGAGTTGACGTAAACGAAGCTTCTGTTTGTACAGCATTCACACCACCTGCAGCGGCGTAAGTAACAGCCCCCAATGCAGTAAAAGCGACTGCGTCTGCAAATGTTGGCGCTGCAGGGTTTCCAGTTGGAACAACGGTCTCTGTAAAACTCGTATCTGTGCTGATTTTACTCTTGGGCTGATATAGAGCCTCTACCCTTAGAGCTATTGCAGGGGCAGAGTATGCCCCTCCCAAGACATATCCAGTAGAAGTTTTGGGACTAACATTGTATGTGCCAAGCACAGTAGATACTTCAGTTGAGCCCAAACTATTCATAGTAATACCGGCTAAGATATCATAATAATCACCAACTCCGTACTTTGTTATCACTGAGGTTGACGTCAGAGTTGCGTCAGCATCGGGGATCCACCCAACTGCTGTTTTTGCTCCTCCACCCAATTGGATTGAACCAGATTTATATTGGGTAAGACCAACTGAAAATGACCCTATGTCAAATTTACCGGCAATTGATGTACGTGACTCATCTCCTAAAACGGATCGATTAGTCCCCTGAGTATTATCAAATTTTAAGTACGTAGTGGCTTTGTGACTCGGACTCAAAGAAGCCGTTGAGACATTGAGTGTAGAGCCTTCAGAATACAATAAGCTGGTGTCAAGAGTGCCAGCTTCCCATCCACCCGCGTTTGCCATCGACGACGACAATGCGATCAAGCTAAGCCCTGCGTATTTTACTAAACTCATAATTCTCTCCCTGTTATGGCTCAAATGCCAAATTTTCACCTATTAACTGGCGACTTTTGTGAACCATAAGCAAGATTTCCGAACCGGACAAGAAGAACTTTGTCTCATTACCTAGTAAGAAGATGTAAAAAGGGGTCTAGAAAGTAATAAATTCTTGGTTGCGGTAGGTTAATATCAGTTGAAAGACATTTTTGTTAATCAACAGTAATAATAAAATTCTCTAAACTGTTGGCATAACATTACATCAACAATTTCAATTTGTCTCGGTTTTCATCATTAATGTTGACCGGTCTGCGTGTAACTCTATCAACATTTA
>NZVF01000019.1 GCA_002698165.1 Planktomarina sp.
CATCTAACATAACATTGAAACCACTTATGCCTGTGGAAGGCCATAATATCGCGATTGCTGGACGATTGATGCCAGGGATCATTCGCAATCTAATCATTGAAACCGCTAAAAGTGCACCAGTGTTTCCGCATGAAACACACGCATCCGCCGTTTGCTGTTTTACCGAGTCAATTGCTGACCACATAGATGAACCTTTACCACTCCGCATAACCTGGCTAGGCTTGTCATCCATTGAAACAATCTTTTCGGCATTAACAACGGTGCAAAAATCTTCAAGACTTTCGTCTTTAATAAGTTTTTGGAGTATATCTTTCTGCCCATGGACTAAGTATTTTAAATTAGGATGGGACTTTAGCGCAATCGAAAGGCCCTCTATAACAGCTCGTGGACCAGCGTCTCCTCCCATAGCATCTACTGAAATAACTGCTGAAGTCGCCATATTCTCTCGAGATAGCTGGGGCTCACTCATTTTAAGTGTTTTCCCTTAGATACGATCTTTATGCGGCTTCCTCATCGAGATCTACTTCGTCACTCATCACTATTATTTCTTTTTCGCCGTAATGGCCGCAAGCAGAACAAATGTGGTGTGGACGTTTAAGTTCACCACAATTTGCGCATTCATTAGGATTTTCCGAAATTAAAGCACCATGAGAGCGCCGCATTCCCCGGCGGCTTCCGGTGATTTTGCTTTTTGGGACAGCCATATAAAAACCTCAAACTTTGGGTGCTGACACCCTATTAATAATTAATCTGCTGCGTGGTAACGAAACTAAAGCGCAGAGTCCATAACNTTACTGTGTCGATATTACTATTAATTTAGACGACGCCCGTTAATNNTTATTGAAATATTTTATTCATTTCAACTTTATTAATTAATCAAGCTTCTAGCGCCTTAAGGTCATATGAAACTTTATGATAATTTATCNCTAAAACTTGATAANATTGCAAAGGGTTTTGATGTTTCGTCTGTTAGAGGAGATTTTCCNGGNGGTCCAAATTCGGTTTGNAGTACATTAATATTTTTAATTTTTGGATAGTCNGGCAATTCAAGNGATAATACNTCANANANAANGNTGCACAAATCAATNGNATNTNTTNCTATCTCTTNANTATCATCTGATNTTTNGTTGGGAGTTATNTTTGTATCTGANGGGGCNGATATTGTTNGAAAGTCNCTAATGAAANTTGNATCTATTCTTGTTGTAACTGGTTCCAAAGTTAAAACNCANGATTGTTCCACNGTCGCACCAAGTNTTGCATNCATACGCCAATCNNTTTTTTCGANTGGNTNTAAAANNCCTGCAAATTTAAGTTTATCCAGATTTAGNAGATTTAATTGTTTTTTTAACTTGGNNTCAAAAACTAGTGTTGAAGTAAACTCAAAGTNAATTTNTTTATTNTNTGTTAATTGGGCTAGTTCAATTTNTTGNGAGNTAATTATGTTCGACATCTAGAAACCATTCTTGAATATAGTTTTAAGTGNATATATTCTNACAATAATTTGTAAAANCGACTCCCGCAAGAGTGTAGGNATGGGAATAATGATTAAAATAAAATCAATTATACAATTACTGTCGCTGGGNCTGNTNATTTCGTGCAGTACGGTGTANCGAAACCACGGNTTTACACCTTCAGATGATGAGCTAACNGCNGTCAAAGTGGGGTTAAGTACGCGTTCTTCAGTCGAAAGCTCAATAGGCGTTCCAATTACCANCAGTTTAGATCAAAATGATGGTATCTATTATGTTTCAAGCACTTGGCGNCACTACGGTGCTNCTGCTCCAAAGCCAGTAAAACGCCAAATTGTATCTATTCAGTTTGATAAAACTGGCCTAGTTTCAAATATTAGCCGTTATGGATTAGAGGATGGTAAAATCATTGTTTTGTCTAGAAGGGTTACGGAGGGTGGTTCTGGAGAAATATCATTTATACGTCAACTCATGGGAAATTTAGGACGTTTAGATGCTGAAGACTTTTTAGGTGAATAAAAAAATAATAGCTANCTTAGTTCATAGATTAAAAANTTTGTTTAAACACAAGGTATTTGAGCGTTTTGATGTTTGTTAGTTGTATAAGCTATTTNGNTATCATTTAAGGCTTCTGATGCAATGTACCCCTTATTTTGTAGATCTGACCTTAACAACAATATGGCGGTATAGATGGCAAGCGCACCNTTGATTCAACTTACTGACGTGGGACTGANTNTTGGCGGTAATGCACTTTTCAATAATTTAAGTTTAATTGTTCAGACAGGGGATAGAGTATCCCTGGTTGGGCGNAACGGCTCCGGAAAATCAACTTTGATGAAAGTAATGGCGGGCTTAANTGAAGTTGACCATGGGTTACGTATGTTATCACCTGGAATCAGCATTGGTTACATGGAGCAAGATCCTGATTTAAATGGTTTTACTACGTTNGGTGATTTTGCCATTTCTANTNTGGANTCTNCTGATTATTATAAGGTCNATATTGCTTCAGAGGGGTTAAAGTTTAATCCTGAGCAATTGGTTCAAACNNCTTCTGGGGGTGAACGTCGTCGCGCTGCATTGGCAAAATTAATGGCAGAAAATCCTGATCTTTTATTATTTGATGAGCCAACTAATCATCTCGATATTGAATCTATTAAATGGCTTGAAGCTAACCTTCGAAATAGTCGTAAAAGTTTTGTTGTAATTTCGCATGATAGAGCTTTTTTGACGGAGTTGACACAAACAGTTTTTTGGATTGATCGAGGTAAATTTAGGTGTCTCGATCAAGGCTTTAAATCATTTGAAAATTGGAGAGATAAAGTTTGGCAAGAGGAAGACGATCAGAGACATAAATTAAATCGTAAGATCAGAGCTGAGGCACGTTGGGCAGTTGAGGGTATTTCTGCCCGACGCAAAAGAAATATGGGTCGTGTTCGTGCGCTAGCAGAATTACGCGCCAAACGCTCTGCACAAATAAAACGTCAATCTTCTTCTGCAATGGCTTTTTCTACAGGGCAGAAGTCAGGTGCGAAAGTAATCGAAGCAAAAAATTTAAGTTTAGCTTTTGGAGAGTTGCTGATTTTGTCAGATTTAGACTTAATAGTGAAACGCAAGGACAGAATTGCGATTGTTGGTGCAAATGGCGTAGGTAAAACAACGCTGATAAAACTTTTAATTGGGCAGCAGCCACCTGATACTGGAACAGTAAAGCTTGGGAGCAATCTTAAGATTTCATATTTCGATCAAGCACGAACTCAAATTAATCCGGATCTTAGTCTTTGGGAAACACTAACAAATGAGCCCACTATGGCGGTTTCTGGAAGTTCTGATCAAATTATGGTTCGTGGAACGCCAAAACATGTTGTTGGTTATCTTAAAGATTTTTTATTTGCAGAAGAACAAATGCGAGTTCCAATAAAAACGTTGTCTGGAGGAGAAAAAGCACGATTAATTTTAGCCCGTTTAATGGCAAAAGAGAGTAACCTCCTGATTTTAGACGAACCGACAAATGACTTTGACATCGAAACTTTAGATCTACTTCAAGATATTTTAGCTGATTATGAAGGTACAGTATTGATGGTGAGCCATGATCGGGATTTTTTGGACCGGGTTGCCACCTCCACTATTGTTTTAGAGGGAAACGGATCAGTTAATGTCTATGCGGGTGGTTGGACTGACTACCAATTACAAAAACCACAAGTCCAAGAAGTTACATTGCCAAAACTGAACCATGTTAATAAAAAAATAAAGATTAAAAAGAAACTTGACTCTGTTCCCTTAACTTTTACCGAAAAACATAGGCTTAAGTTATTACCAAACCAAATTCAAAACTTAGAAAAAGACATAAAAAGACTCGAATTAATTTTAGGTCAATCTGATTTGTTTAATACTCAACCAGCAAAGTTTAAAAAAGCAACCGAGCTATTAATTGACTGTCAAAAAAAGTTAGGGTCTGCTGAATTAGAATGGCTGGAGTTAGCGGAAAAAGAAACTAACTAAACAAAATATTAGTCTAAGCTAAATGAATCTTAAATCGCTCTCTAATTTTCGCGTCTAAGACCGGATTGAGAGTTGCTGGTGTTGGAGAGTTAATTAGGGTTTCTTTCCGCAAGATTGCATTTTGCAGNAAGTCAGGGCGATCTTTTTCATCCCATTCCTTTGGCGAGTTACGATCTGCCAATACCGGGTAGAAATATTCAGTTTGCATTANAGATAAAGTTTGNTCTGACCCTAGGTAATGTCCGGGTCCTCCAAGGCATGTATTTCGCATAGTTTCTATGCCTACAGTCTCCTCATTTACTTCAATACCTCTAACGCATCGCATGGCTTGCCCTAAGAGATCATCACCTAATATCAATGATTCATGGCAAAATCCGAGTAAGGATGCGTGCATCCCGGCTGCTTCATAAACCATATTTAAGCCCGTTAAACCCGCCATTACATTTGACATTGCCTGTTCCCAACCTGCCTGCATATCAGGTAATTTAGCATCGGCAATCCCGGCAGCTGCACCGCCCGGCAAGCCATAATAGTGATGCATTTGGGCGCAACCCGAAGTCAATAGCGCTTGCTCTCCAGATCCACCTGACATGGCGCCGGTTCGTAAGTCAGAGACGAATGGCCAAGTACCAAAAATTGCTGGATGACCAGGTTTAATAGCATTTACGTAAACAATTCCGGCCAGACANTCNGCTACGGCTTGTACAATTGCACCGGCAATTGGGGCAGGGGCCGTTGCACCGGCTTGTCCTGCGCTTAATAATAAAATAGGCATTCCACCCTGAATGCATTTTTCCATGACCTGACAGCTTTCAGTCGCGAATTTCATAGGTGGTACCACAAAACAGTTTGAGTTTGAAATAAATGGCCTTTCTCTCCAACTGGCCTCGCCACCCGCAATCATATGTAGCATTTCAAATGCATCGTCGACGAAGCTTGGTTCAGTAAAAGATGTGCCTACATGTTTTTCTGTACCAGTGGTACAAGCGTAAATGGTATTTAAATCCATTTCTCGATTATCTAGAATATCGCGGCAAACCATAGGACGTTGGACAAAGTGAATATTATCTAAATGTTGAACTATTCGAGCTGCATTATGAAGGTCTAGAACTGTGGAGTCCCGATAACTTCGATTTTTAACATCTACCATATGAACTGCTGCCCCAGCAGTTCCATAATGTACTTTTTTTCCATTAAGNGTCATATCGTGTTTNGAATTTCGTCCAAATAATGTGATTTCACGATTTGCTTTANCCAACATATCTTCAACTAATACCCGTGGATAACGTAATCGACCATCGTCGCCATAAATAGCCCCAGCNGCAACCATAATGTCGATACCTGACTGTGGCGCATCTGCTAATCCAATTTCTTCTAAAGCAGAGAGTGCTGCTTCGTTTATTCTGTCCATATCTATTTGTGAAAGTGGACGGTATGTACCGCCTTCCATGCCTGGTTTAACAGGCCGCAACTCCGAAGATAAAGGTGCTGCTCTGGCTGCGGTCCGGGCAGCTCGGCCACCTGATCGGCCTGCTCTATGGGGAGGTTTGTCATTCATTTTAAAGTTCCTAAGATAAAAAANTTTTGTTTAACTATTGTTTTATCGTGTCTTAGGGTCTGCCTCGTGCTGCACGTCCACGGCTCGCNCCAATAGTACGTTCTAAAAGACTAATTAGCCATNAATCTNTGTTTAATTGACTTTTCATATCATTTATTTTGATAGGCAAGAGTTGGAAATCTTGCCTATTTACGACTTTTTAGTGGAAAACATCAGCCTCCAATGGTTTTTTGGCAAGCAAAATCCAGTAATTCTTTGAGGGCTTTTTTGAATTGACTGTCTTGAACCGTCATAGCAACTCGGATGTGTCCTTTGGCAGCTTTTCCGAAGCTTTCTCCTGGCATAACTGCTATATTTTTTTCTAATAACAATTGGCTGGCAAATTCTTCCCCGCTGAGTCCAGTATTTTGGATATCAAGCATTATGTACATTGCGCCTGAAGACGGAACGGCGCGTACAACACTTTGCGTAGCTACAAGTGTGTTGGCGATTTTACGGCGGCGATCAAAAGGTGCCGCAATTTCCATTTCAAGTTTTTCACCTTGGNNAATAGCAAAGGTAGCGGCATCTTGAATATAACCCGGGACGCCATACGTCGTATGNGTGGCGAGATTAATTAAACCTGTAATTACTTTTTCAGGGCCACACAGCCAACCGATACGGCTGCCTGTCATCGCATAGCTTTTGGACATTGAGCCTACGACTAAAGTACGCTCCGCCATTTCTGGCAAGCTCCGCGGGGATATGTGTTCTCCCATCCATACNTGACTATCATAGACTTCATCGGATATCAGCCATAAGTCTTGTTCGATGCAAACCTCTGCAACTCCGTTCCAAGTTTTCCTTTGATACAAAACACCAGTTGGATTATTGGGAGAATTAACTAGTAAGCTTTTTGCGTACTTAGCAGGCATTTCCAAGTCATTTTTTGTTGGTTCAAAGTTATTTTTTGGAACACAAAGAACNGGGATATCTATCGCTCCTGCTGCGCGCAACGTTCCAGGGTATGTNGTGTAATACGGGTCTAAATATAATGCTCTATCGCCAGGATCTAATACCGCCATATGGGCCGCAAATAAGGCAGCTTGCCCTCCTGGCGTAATCAGAATGTTAGCGGCGTTTGTTGGCACGAGTGTTCGTGTCTCTATTCGTTGAGCGATGACTTCTCTTAGCTGATCCGTTCCNGGCACGGGCGCGTAGCCAGTNTTGCCNACCTTTGCAGACCGATTCATTTCTTTTAGAATTTTAGGATGGGTACGAATGTCATGTTCGCCGATGGTTAATTCAGTTACAGGAATGCCAGACTTTTTCATTTGGCGGGCTTTGTAAAATACATCCCACCCATCTGTCTCACCGCCAGTTATGGCAGTCATACGGTTAGCAATTTCCATANACGCAACTGGCAGAATTGTGTTTAAGTTGTCAAACTATTATTTCTTAAAAATCTAGTTGTTTATTTTGCAGATATTTTCATTTTCCAATAGTTGCTATAGGCTGATGTTAGCGAGGTTTGTGAGGTCAATGCTAACGTCACTTTCCTCTTTTTATNAAATTTTTATTTACTTAAAATTTAATCGTCTGGTTTGAAAAGTTCAGGATCCTAACATTGACTAAAATTGTACTGCATAATTCAAAAACTCGGCAAAAAGAAACGTTTAAACCCTTAGAGAGCCAAAATGTCCGCATGTATGTATGTGGGCCCACAGTTTATGACCGTGCCCATCTTGGCAATGCGCGGCCTGTCATTGTCTTTGATATATTGTTTAGGTTACTNCGTGAGGTTTTTGGCGTGAATTGTGTAACTTACGCGCGTAACTTTACCGATATCGATGATAAAATTAATGCTCGATCGTTGGAAACTAANCGCGATATATCGACTATAACTGATGAAACAATAACATGGTATTTGAAAGACATGCNTGCCTTATCAGCTTTGGAACCAAATATAATGCCACGCGCAACTCGTTATGTTTCCCAAATGATTGAACTTTCAAATGAATTGATAGATCGAGGGCATGCGTATGTTGAGCAAGGACATGTGTTATTTGATGTTGATAGCTGTCCTGATTATGGGACGCTATCAGGTCGCTCAATTAATGATATGATAGCGGGTGCTCGTGTTGAAGTTGCTCCTTACAAAAAAAATCCATTAGATTTTGTGTTATGGAAACCCTCAACTGGGAAGACACCAGGTTGGGCAAGCCCTTGGGGATTTGGAAGGCCAGGTTGGCATATTGAATGCTCCGCAATGGTGAAAGAGCATTTTGGCGAAAGCTTTGATATACATGGTGGTGGCAATGATCTTATTTTTCCTCACCATGAAAATGAAATTGCACAAAGTAAATGCGGTAATCCTCACGGTTCGTTCGCCCAATATTGGGTTCACAATGAAATGCTTCAGGTCGAGGGCAAAAAAATGTCAAAATCTTTAGGTAATTTTTTTACCGTAAGGGACTTGCTGGATGAGGGTATTCCTGGAGAAGTAATTCGGTTTGTATTCTTATCTACGCATTATAGAAAACCAATGGATTGGACAAAAAAGAAAGCTTTGGAGGCAGAAGCAACACTCCGCAGATGGCATGAAATGGTACAAAATGCATCATTGGCGCCCCTAGATGATACTATTTTAAATTGTGTGGCAAACGACCTTAACACACCAGGCGCTTTGTCTCGAATGCATGAGATTGCAAAAATTGGCTCGGCGGATCTACTTTTAAGCGCTGGTAGGTTTCTTGGATTATTATCGTTTGAAGAAAAATGGTGGCGCAAAAAAGAACCAGATTCTAATTTCAAAATTAAAGTTGATGAGCTCTTAATCGCACGAACCGCAGCAAAAGCTGATCGTAACTTTTTAAAAGCTGACTTGATCCGGTCACAACTTAAAAGTGCTGGTGTCGAGGTTGTTGATGAATCAAACGGCGTCTCCAATGCGGTTTTTACCGATAATTTGGATCCGGATAAACTGTTTTGAGTGTTCAAGCTTGTGCTAATTTAGTGGCACGTGCCGACCCCGAACGGTTCGCCGCTGCAATGATGACACGCTTACCGGTACGAAAGGTNTTATTTCCANTTTATGCATTTGCTGCTGAAGTGTCTAGAGCTCCATGGATGACACAGGAACNAACGATAGCAGAGATAAGGTTGCAGTGGTGGCGCGATGCACTTGATGGTATAAGAAAGGGGAATGTACGTAGACATGAAGTCGTTGAACCTCTTGCCAAAGTACTGACTCAACAGGGTAATAAAGCTCTCGATGTAATGGTTGAAGCGAGACGTTGGGATATTCAACGGCAAGGATTTGAGGATCCAGATAGTTTGTTAAAACATGTTGAAGCTATAGCATTTGGTCCACTTTCGGCAGCGTTAGATAGCTTAGGGCATTTGCCAAATGATGATAAAAAAATACGAAATTTAGCAAGGCAGATTGGTTTAGCTCGGTTTTTGTGTGGTATAAGAGAATTAATTGATCTTAATGTTCCAATTTGGAGTTGCCCACAAAAAGATAATATTTACAGTAACATTTGTGAAGAAACTTTAAGCATAAGTGGGCCCACACTTTCTTCACCGGCTCTTATTGAAACCGCTAATTTTAAACGGATTTTACGTTTTGTTACGCGTAATCCTAGAAGCGTGGAAAGTGGTACAATTCCAGGTTTTCCGTTAAGGGCCACTGGATCCAGGATATTATTTGCGCTGAAAAATAACTAAATTAATCGTTTTTTGTTTACTGTTAGCCACAGGATTGCGGTGCCGGCTAATAATAGGAAAGGAGTCATTGCGTAGTTCACTGCAGCCCATCCCTCTATGACCGATCCTCCAGAACAGTTCATAAGACCGCCAGAGGCTAAGGAGGCTATAGTCACGCACCCAAAGACTATAGCATCATTAAGTCCCTGTACGCGGCCTCGTTCGTGTGGAGCGTAAGAATTTGTCAGCATGGTAGTTGCACCTATAAAACTGAAGTTCCAACCGAAGCCAATTAAAATTAACGCTAAAAAGAAATTAGTAAGTGCAGCACCACTTAATGCGGTCAGTCCTGCACATGCTAAAATTACCAGTCCAACGCTTATTATTTTTTCAACTCCAAAACGAGTAATTAATTGGCCCGTAATAAATGATGGTAAAAACATTGCTACAACATGAGCAGAAACTACATCGTTTGCATTATTTTTTGTAAAACCACATCCGACTACTGCTAATGGTGTCGATGTCATTACGAGGTTCATAAGTGAGTAAGCCACCATGCCACAAACTACTGATACGAGAATACGCGGATCCCTGAGTAGCGCTCCATACTCACGTGGTGGCTGCATATTGTTTTTCAAACTCTTGCTCGACGTATTTTGTGGAAATTTAAGTAATAAAAATAAAAACATACCAATTAGATTGAGCCCTGCGACAGTGACATAAGTTCCAAGGAATGGAATGACTGAAGCATCCTGTACAAATTTATTAAGCTGAGGACCTAAAACTGCATAAATCAGACCACCTGCGGTAATATAGGCTATTGCTTTTGGTCTAAATTCTTTTGAAGCGTTGTCAGTGGCCGCAAAGCGATAAAAACCTTGTGCAGACATGTATATTCCTGAAAGATAGGAGCCAAAAAGTAGCAACGAAAAAGAACTTAAATAGAGTCCATAAGCAGAGACCAAAGCGCCTAAAGCACCTCCAATTGCTCCAATAAAGAACCCTACTTTTCGGCCCCGTTTTTGCATAAGTGCAGAGAGCCATGGTGCAGTGGTCATCGATCCAAAAACAACTAGTGAAATAGGCAGGGTTGCCAAACATGGATTTCCAGTCAGCATACCACCAGCAAGACCGCCGATTACGAAGATCATTGGCATCTGGGAGCCTAGTACTGCCTGGGCGGCAACTAAGACAGCAACATTTTTTCTGGTAAGGCTGTCATCAGTTGTAATTTCCATCATTTTGGCACCCTTTTACAAAATTTAGATTTCGCTAATTATATGAGCGAAGGAACCAAATGTTTTTTTGTGGGATAATCCCATCGCTGGTAATTCAATACCATCTGCATCTTTGGCCGAGAATAATGGTTTTCCTTCCGCAACAATTGTTGTTGCAAAATGAAATTCATGTCCACGGAAATGGCCGTTTAGCGGTGTTGTAAGAGATGTCAGTTCTCGATAGCCTAGATGAAGCTTTCGTTTTTCGAAACTAGTTACTAACCGTAATAGCCCCAACATTTCATGACCAGAACCATACTCGTCTATAATAGACTCTCCTAAAACCATATACCCNCCACATTCACCATAAATTTTAGTATTTNGTTCTGAATGTTTATGAATTGAGGATTTAAATCGATAAGCGGTTGCTATCTTTTTGGCGTGAAGTTCAGGATACCCTCCTGGTAAAAAAATAAAATCTGTATCTTCTGGAACTTCTTCGTCTGCCAACGGTGAAAAAAAAGAAATTGAAGCACCTGCTGTATGCCAAGATTTTAATTGGTGAGGGTAACTAAATCCAAAAGCTATATCTTTTGCCACGGCAATTCGTTGACCAGGTGGTTTAGGGTGCTGATGCAGTGATGGTTTTTTTTGCTTTATGTCGCACTTGGTTAAAGTTGTTATATCCAAACTTGGAGCTAATGCGTCTGCTATATTATCAATCCATCTATCCAACTGATGGCTCTCGCTTGCCTGTACTAAACCTAGATGCCGTTCAGCTAAAGAGAAACTGTCGGACTTTAATAAGAATCCNATTACCACAACGTCTATTTTTGATAGAGAAATCTTAAGAATATTTAAATGGCGATAACTTGCTACTCGGTTAAGTATTACACCAAGTATTTTTATTCTATTATCAAAGTTTATAAATCCCTTAACAATAGCGGCTACAGATTGTGCAGTTTTTCCAGCATCAATTACTAGAACGATTGGTAACGATAAAATATTTGCCAAATCTGCTGATGAACCAGTACCTGAAACCCCAGCCCCATCAAAAAGACCCATNGCGCCTTCAACTATTAGATTTTCATTACCTACTAANTTCTGTATCCCTGATGCTGACATAGCCCAAGCGTCAAGGTTGATCGAATTTGTACTGGCGGCAACGTAATGAAACTGTGGATCGATGTAATCTGGACCAGATTTGGCCGGTTGGAAGGCAATTCCTATTCGTGACATGAGACGCATAATAGCAAGAGTTATTACAGTCTTTCCTGCTCCCGAACTTGGGGAAGCGATCATGAANCGCATCATGCGCTTTCAGCAGGGCGTCCACGGTTAAGTGGATCCATATTTCTTGGAATTTTACCTAATTCTAATGATTGCCAATCTAATACCTGNCGCATTAATACGGAACGACCAACACAAATAATTGCTGGTGGTTTGATTTTAAGTTTTTTTGCATCCAATACTGCTTCTCCCAGGGTGCTTTCGAAAACTTTTTGGGCTTCTAACGTCGCCGATGTAACGAATGCTACAGGCTCTGATAAACTACGGCCAGCAGCTATCAATCTCTCAGTAATTTGAGAAATATGCCGCATACCCATATAAATAACAATAACTTGGCTTCCCCGAGCAATGCCCTCCCAATCGACTGAGCTTGGTGTNGCACCAGATTGATCATGTCCTGTTACAAATGTTACNGATTGGTTAACGTCGCGATGCGTTACAGGTATACCAGCNTATGCAAGNCCACCAATTCCTGCNGATATTCCTGGAATTATTCTAATTGGGATCCCATGTTGTACTAGAGTTTGAGCCTCTTCTCCACCTCNTCCAAAAACAAAAGGATCTCCTCCCTTTAACCTTAAAACTTTCTTTCCTTTCCGTGCAAAGTCGACAAGCTGTAATGAAATATCACGCTGTTTAGCAGAGGGTTTTCCTCCGCGTTTTCCAGCATAAACGAGTTTAGCATTAGTCGCTAACTCTAAAATTTCATTGCTAACTAGCGCGTCGTAAACAACAATCTCAGCTTGCTTCAGTGCATTGAAAGCGTGTAAGGTTAATAATCCAAGGTCGCCTGGACCTGCGCCACACAGCCAAACCCAGCCTGATTTCAATTCAGGAAATTTTGATAATAAAACGTTGTGTGAATCATGCATTCTATAGCTTATGCATAAGATAGGTCAGAGTGAAAAGGGTGCAAGCGACCTACGGTTTGTGATTGGCGGCATGAAAAGCTTTGCTATAATGAAATTATGAATGAGGTAACAAAATCTAGCNTNCGCCGTGGTTGGACAACCGGTGCNTGNGCAACAGCTGCGGTTCGTGCTTGCCTANNACAGTTATGGGGAGGTCAAAANCTTACNGAAGTTGAGATCACATTACCNCGAGGAGAGAAGCCTTTNTTTCCAATAGCACACCGAGCTGTTGGNCACGATTGGGTNGAAATTGGAATTACAAAAGATGCNGGTGATGATCCAGACGTAACACATGGGGCACTAATTATTGNAAAAGTTACTGAAGGAGGTTNTGGCGTCAATTTTTATGCCGGTGATGGTGTTGGTTATGTNAGTAAGCGAGGGCTCCCAATTGCAATTGGAGAGCCTGCGATAAATCCAGTACCCCGAAAAATGATGGAAGCACAGGTCAAAGAATTAGCAAAGCTATATAAAAAAAAATCAAATGTTAAAATTACCNTTAGCATTCCAGGTGGGACTGAACTTGCTTCCCGTACATGGAANCCTAGGCTCGGAATAGTTGGTGGNCTGTCAGTTTTGGGGACAACAGGAATTGTTCGTCCGTTTTCATGCTCTGCATGGATTGCATCCATNCATCGTGGTATTGATGTTGCTTGNGCTGAGNGTACACAACACGTAGCAGGCTGTACTGGCGCAACTTCTGAACNAGCTGTTCAGGCACTGTATTGCCTTCCTGATACCTCTATGCTGGATATGGGTGACTTTGCCGGTGGTTTAATGAAATATCTANGTAAAAAGCCTGTTCCAAGGTTAACTATCGGCGGTGGAGTGGGAAAAATGACTAAATTGGCTCAGGGTGCTGGCGATCTCCATTCGGCACGCAGTCAGGTTGACTTTANCCAATTAGCAAAAGTTTTGGGACAACCAAATCTATGTAAAGTGAATACNGCTTTAGAAGCATACACGCTAGCTGGGCCTAGTATGGCTGACTGGGTAGTGACCGAANGTTTAAAAACTTGTAGATCAATTCTTAAAAATGAAAAAATAGAAGTGGATTGCGTTGTANTCGACAGAGCCGGTCAAATTTTAGCGCGCACATGACTGTTCTAATTTTAGCTGGAACTTTNGAAGCACGGCAGTTGGCTCAATATTGCGCGCGTAATAATATTCCTGCGCATGCTAGCCTGTCTGGTGCCACACGAAATCCGCGGAAGTTGGCTGTTCCAACGCGTATCGGTGGCTTTGGCGGCGCGGATGGTTTCAAATCTTTTGTCAAAGAACAAAAAATTCAAGCAGTTTTGGACTTAACTCATCCATTTGCTAAACTTATTACCAAGCGAACTTTTAATATCTGTCGAGAACTTAATTTACCAATGTTACGATATNATCGACCAAAATGGTTACCTTTGAAAGATGATCTTTGGAGGCCCATAAAAGATGAAAGTGAGGCAGCCCAATTTATTTCTCCGNGTNAAACCGTGTTTCTTGCGACAGGNCGACAAAGTCTACTAAAATTTAAAAATATTAAAAAATCAAAAATTTATTGTCGACAAATTGATCCACCTGATCAACCTTTCCCTTGGAAAAATGGAGATTTTATTATTGGCCGGCCACCGTTTACTGTAGCCAATGAAAAAGCATTATTTACTGAATTAAAAATTGACATATTGATTGCAAAAAATGNNGGAGGCAAAGCAAGTCGAACTAAACTTGATGCGGCAAGAGCCTTGAGACTACCAGTGTTGATGATTGATCGTCCTTCACTTACATCAGCACCAACTGTGAGTTCGTTAAGAGAGGTTAAACAGTGGTTGGGTGAATTGCATGTTAAATTTTGAATTGTAAAGGATTACCATGACCCGAATTTTAAAATCAGATACACGCATGCCTGACAGTGGCCGCGTTGANAGTGCTGTTATATTTTTGCATGGTTACGGCGCAAATGGCGCGGATTTGTTGGGTTTAGCAGCCNTATTAGCAGAGCATATGCCGGATACACTTTTTTTGGCACCAGATGCGCCTGAAGTAAACGCAATGTCAGAAGNGGGTTTACAGTGGTTTCCAATTCCTTGGATTGATGGGTCCTCCGAAGAAGACGCCATGCTTGGTTTGCGTTCAGCATCCCAGGATCTTAATGCTTATCTAGACGGAGTAATGATAGATTTTGATTTGTTGCCTGAACAAGTAATTGTTTTTGGATTTTCTCANGGAACGATGATGGCACTTCATGTAATCCCGCGGCGTGACGAAGCCATTGCCGGGTTAGTAGTTTTCTCGGGGCAACTTCTAGAGCCGGAAGCATTAGTAGATGATGCTCGCGCTTTTCTTCCAATTTTACTAGTTCATGGCGATCAAGACGATGTTGTGCCTATAGCTGCATTACCTAAAGCTGTGGAGGGTTTGCAAGCCGCTGGTTTTAAAGATGTATATGCTCACGTAATGAAAGATGGAGCACATGGNATTGCTCCAGACGGCTTACAGGTAGCTTTNGCGTTTATGCGGAAGCAATTTGGCATGGAATAAGTTTTCATTGGATAAGCAATATACAGGCCTTGNCTGNNTAAAAACACTATATATAGTANNNTNAGATATNGACCTGGTNCTGAGGTGCTGNACNAGAGTTCGAACAATTGGTTAGAGGCAATTTTGATGTCAG